>NZ_FQWR01000033.1:0-21903 GCF_900129735.1 Fibrobacter sp. UWCM
TGTGTTTGATTTGTGGTTATTTCAAATCTAAAAATTGGAACATCCTATTTTTTTACCCCCTTAGCGGAATTTGCGAAAGAAAATATACGTTACCGAGTTGGATTATCATTAACGTCATATTTTTAAAATAATCTTTTTCTTGGAAAAAGGGTTGACATTTTTGATAATTCTCCGTAAAAACAGGTCGGCAGTGTAGCCGCCGGTAAAAAAAAGACCCCGCTAGGCGGAGTCTTTTAATTTGTAAAGAAAAAGCCGTGATGCATTCAGTAACGGATAATGTATTTATTCTTGCCGTTGTTAAAGCGTCCGCTAGCGTCACGGTTGTAGATTTTTGTCGGTTCGAATTTTTTTGTGTGTGCGGGGGGAAGTATTTTGGTTTGCTGTTGAGGAATGACCGTGTATTCGCCGATAGCTTCTATTTTAGGATCAATATCGCATTTGTAATATTCATCCCAAATTTCATAATATAGAACGGAATAGTTTTTTATATATATTGTATCACCTATATTTAGATTTAATTCACATGGATAAATAATTCTCGAATCGGCTTTTTTTGACATTGGAGACTCAATTTCGTAAGATAAGGTTGCATTTTCTAGCCAAGCTGCGCATCCCCAACTTTCTTCTGATGCGCTGTTATTATATAGAGGATTGTTTTGATAATGGACTGTTACACTGGAACAATAGGGTACTCCGTGTCTTATGCATTCCGGCAAAAATTGAGCCTCTGCTGTTGAGTCTACAATTCCAGAAATGTTTATAGTGTGTTTTAGGCTGGGAAATGCCGAAGAATCGGCTCCGTCAAATGAATCCTCTGCCACTTGTTGCATTCCTGGAACATAAAAAAAAGAGCATTTTCCCGCAAAAACGTTGCTACAAGCAATAAAAGCAATGATAATGAGTAAGGAACGCATACCTGTAATATATATTTATTTTAAATGAAAAACAAAAATTGTTTTTTTTTGTAAAAAGATGTAAACTTGTAAAACTTGTAGGCAAAACAAATATAAAATAAAGTTATGAAAAAAATAGTAATTATTCTATCGATTTCTATGGCATTTGCGGCAAATTCTCCCTTTAATCGAGTGAGGGTTGCCTCTTATAATCAAGATGGTGAACCAAAGGAAGAAATAATCGATTTGTCGATTTGCCTTGAAAGAAATCTGGCATCTTCTGAAAAACAGGGGTATGAAGAAGTTATAGGTTATTATGCCGATGGTTTGTACGAGGTGTCAAATGGGGGGAACTATTTGGGCAATGTTGTAATCTATACAGGGGGAAGATATTGTCCTAGTACGACTATAACGTGGAAGAGTGAAAATATTTGGCCAGGAGCATCAGGGTCTTTTTCCTATAATTGGGGAGGAATTGCAGTATCCGATAATTGGGATGGAGGGGATAATCATTTACAGACTGATTCTATGCGTTTTGACTTTGGTATGGCCTTGACGCATGAGACAGTTCATTATTTTTATGGATTGGATGATGAGTATGCAAAAACGAGAATACCATTTCTGGTCACGGCGGATCCTGTTTTGGATAAAATTACAATAGTAGATAATAGGCCGGATTATAGAAGAACTTATCAGCCAACAGAATTTCAGGATCGCCTATCCCCCTTTGTTTATGGTACACCTGTTGTTTTTTTGCCGCTAACGGAAACCTCAACAATACCTCTTGGTTTGAGTGGAGGTCATCCCTATGGAGATGGAACATGGATACGAGACTATGCGACTATAGATCAGGTTTGGGATAACTCTAAAGAGGGAACATACTCATTTAATTTAAAAGATCCAAATGGAAATCGAGTAGATATCCGCGATGAGGGTATAGGAGAATGGACATTTGATTTGCCAGAATATTCTTTTTTTAATGGTTCATCAGTGTATGCTATGAATAGGATCCGTGTAGCGAATTCTATAATGCATTATCAATATGATGTGGCAAAATCAAGAGGTTGTTCACCAAATGGAATAGATGATATTCAGTGGCAGTGGGCAAATCTGAGTACGGAATTTAATATTAATCCATACTCTGCTCAAGGAATTTGTTGTCGTGTAAATGGAAAACCATCTTCCGGTTGGGATGTTGTTTCTAGAAATCCCATATACGACAGGGTGTTTGGTGTGTATCCAGGAAATGATTTTCGGTACTGGTTTAAATCCCTTCGAAAAAGAAGACCTACTGCGCAGGATGTGTTTTCTGCAAAATCATATCTAATGAACTATAACCAGGTTACGGGCAAGGTATTTAATGGTTATGCTGTCTGGTTATATGATGGCCGGTGTGGACAAGAGAAAACATATGAACTCCCCTATATGAAGGTCGAACTTGCAGGGAGATCTCAGACTGAGTACAGAAATGATACGCATAAGTATCTCAATATCAAGTGGGTGGATCGCCCAAAAATTGAAACTATTGTGCTTATAGATGCATCTAATAGTATGAATAATGGTGATAAATTGTCGAATGCCAAGCAGGCCGCAAAGTACGTTTCACAGGCATTTTTGAGCGCAGATCCCAACTACGATGTTTCAAATATCTCAGTTGGAGTATATGCTTTTAATGGAAAAGTTTCTACTGTCCATGCATTTGCGAATAATCCCTCTGCTATGCAAATCAATGACGAAATAGATGCAATTACTACTAGTGGCGCCACCTCGTTGTATGATGCTCTCTATACAGCTATCAATACTTTTTCATTGGATGATCCGTCCAGTATGAAAATAATGTATGTCATATCCGATGGCTTAGACAATATGAGTAAGAAAACTCGGCAGGAGATAATAGATCTTTATAAGTCCAAAGATATATCAATTCACACTATCGCTTATGGATCAAATGCCGATAGAAAATTATTGTCTTCGATGGCAGCGGAAACGGGTGGGATGTATTTTGAAGAGGAAGATGGGTTTACCATTAAAGTGCTTAAATCGATTGCGCCAGTTTTGTCTTCTGCGCCGGGAAATACACAGATTGCTTCAGGAATGCTTTCTCCATCGCAGATTTCTGCAGATATTCATATACCGCAAAGGGCCCAGCGAGTTCGTGTTTATGTTTCGTACAGTGGAGAAAATTCACAAAGCCCAATCGCCATATCTTCTCAGGGGAACTCGGCAATTTCCGTTTCCACCACATCCAATGTAATTGGTAATACGACGTTTTTTACGGCCGAGATTGATTCAGCAACCCTTACTTCAATTACTTCATCCACAATCAGGGTGGAAAGCGCGCTTGCTGATGAGGGATTAGATTATATGGTTGTTGTTACTGGCGAATATCAAGAGCACTCCGTGAACGCTACGCTTGCTCCAGAAGGTTTGTTTGAGTGGCCTGCGCAGAAACATTTTGTTGCTTCGGTTCGTGGCCTTGATGGCCCATTGACAGGCGTTTCTGTAACGGGAAAATTGATTAGTCCTAATGGGAGTGTTCAGGATTTTGTCATGGTTGATGACGGCACGAGTGGAGATTTTAAGGCTAGTGATGGGCTCTACTTTGCAAATCTGCCTACTATAAGCGCAAATGGGGCGTATCAGTGGGAGATAACTATGTCTAATCAGAATAGAACGGCGCATACCTCGCGTGAGGGTCGTTTCATTTCGGATACCGTTCCGTTTGTAGAAAAGGTAGATTCTATTCCGTTTGAGTTTGTCAAAAGTGGACAGTTCATCGTTATGGGTTGCTGTTCTGATGAGCCAATGGACAAACTTGTGAAAATTTCGCCAGAAAATCCGGTGTACGCTTACCTGCAGCCTCGATCGGATACGGATCGTTTTGAAATAGTGTCCACTCTTGCTGGCAAGAGTTATTTGTTGATGATGTCCTCATTGGATATGGGCTCCTTTGACAGAGTTGAGGTATATTCTCCGTCGAATCCTTCGCAACCAATCTATTTCGTAAATGTTGAGCAGAGTGGCTCCGGTTCAGTTTCTATTCCGCTTTCAGCGGAATATGCAAAACCTGGTAATATTATCTCTGTTGTAGGAATGAATTCTGTTGGGGCGAATTATGACCTATTGTTATTGGAAAAAGATGCTGCTGAGTTTGCTGTGGGTCGATTTGAGGTTGCTTCTGATTGGGGGTCATTGCATACAACGCTTTCTCTAGATACTGAACGCAAAAGTGAGGGTTTGACCAGTCTTGTTAGCCCCGCGGGATGGAAAATCATAGAGAGCCGGAATATATCCACAGTGGATTTTGAAGTTGTTGGAGAGAAGATGAGTGTGGATGTGTTTGTACCTTCAACTACGCAGAATCAGTATTGGGTTGGTAATCTTGAACTGTGGTTGTACATACCATCGTCAAATATGCGGATACAGCTTGGCGAGCAGATTCAATTGCAACCCTATTTTGGGAACTGGAAATCGTATGAATTTGATGTTCCTTTAAATGCTCGTGAGAAATTGTCTGAATTGCATGATGACGTCCATTTCCAGATAGTCTTAAATAGTGCGGATTCGCTTTGGATAGATAACCTTCGCTTTGTTGGGAATGTGGCGGATAATCCCGTGAATAAGGCGGAGCCCCAGTGCCCAGAAGATAGTGGATGCAATCCGGCAAGGCCGATAGTCTTGCGGGTAAATGAATCTATTCGTGTTGCTTCGGAGGGGGAACTCTGGATAGAAATAACTGGATTTCCCGATGATTGGACTCCTGCGAGTGTTGCACTTGGGATTTCTGCCGAGGATGGAGGTGAACTGATTGGAGGTTTGTCCTATGATGGTGGAATATATGGGCTATCTGGCTGGTATATGGAAAAGTATTTCGGTTATGTTAGGGGTAATCGTTATTTGATTAGGTTGCAAAATATCGGAAATCGTCCTTATCGATTAAATGCGTGGGTCTCGGGTCAGGCTATGGATGTTGCTGCAATGGATTTTATATACAAGGTCAATTTCTTTGCACGATAAAAAAGACCCCGCCGGGCGGAGTCTTTTAATTTGTTTGTAACGCGTGGCTTAAAGCGCGATTATTAGTCGTCGTTCAGGTGCGTCGGCATCAGGAGGAAGCTGAACCCGAGATTGTCGCCTACCGGTTCAATGATGCAGGCGCCGATGGGGTTGTTCATCTTCATGATGGTCTCTTCGCTCTTGCACATGCTGAAGATTTCGGAGAGGTAGCGGCCGTCGAACCCGATGCTGAAGTTGCCTTCGCCGTTGTGCGTCACTGCGAGTGCTTCGCGGGAATCGCCACCGACATCCGGGTCGCTTGCGCTGAGTTCCATGTTGTTGCCGTCAATCTGCAGGCGCACCTTGTGGGTACGCACGTTCGCCATGGCAATCACGCTGCGCATCTTGTTCTGGAATTCGACCGTGTTCATCTGCACGGTGCGTTCGAAGTTCTGCGGAATCACCGCACGGTAGTTGGGGTACGGTCCTTCGAAGAGCTTCGAGATAACCTGGGTGGAACCGGTGTTGAAGAGGATGTGCGTTGCAGACGTACGGACCTCGACTGTAGCATCGGGCTTCACCATGTGGAGGATAAGCTGGAGGGCCTTCTTCGGGATGATGGCGCCGTTCGTGAGGTTCGCGCCTTCCTGTTCGATGGAGGCACGGCCCAGACGGTGACCGTCGGTCGCAATCATGGAAATCACGCCGTCCTTGGCTTCAAGATAGACGCCGTTCAGGTTGAGGCGGATAGTGTCGGTCGAGCAGGCGAAGGTCGTCTTTTCGGCGAGGAAAGCGAGTTCGCTTGCGGCAAAGTTGAGGGATTCGCCTTCGGAGACTTCGGGGAACGGCGGGAAGTCGCTCGCGTCGATACCGCTGATGGAGGCCTTGCCCTTCGCGCTCCACTGGATGGTGGCGAGGTAATCCTGCACGTCGAAGGTGACATTCGTGATGCTCGGGTCGACGAGGCTCTTCACGAGGTCGAGCAGCTTGCGCGCGTTGATGACCACGGAACCGTCGCGTTCGCCCTGGACTTCGACCTTGACCCTGATACCGAGGTTCAGGTCGGTCGCGCTCACTTCGAGGAAGTTGCCTTCCAGGCGCAGAGCGAAGTTGTTGAGAATCTGGATGGTGGACTTGTTGGGGACTGCGTTGATGGCTGCCTGCAGTACATCCAGGAAAGCGTTCTTTTCGATCACGAACTTCATTGTTTAGGCACCTCTCTGAATAAGCATCGTACCCACGAAGAATACGACCGCAATAATTCCGATAATTACGATAACCCCTTTATTCAGGGCGTTCTTTTTGTTTGGCGTAAAATTTTTGACGTTCTGCTTAGCGCGTCTGCGTTCGCTTCGGCTCATGTTATGTCTCCATTGTTTTTTACAATGAAAAACTACTATTTTTTAAGGCCGAGCGAGGTAAGATTTATGAACGGAACGGCTCTAAACAAGATAAAAAGCAAGGCGCTGGGGGTTGCCGGCACCGCACTGAGCAGGGTTGAACTGGCTACGGAAGAAGGTAGGCTCAAAACCAAGTTCCAGTCCCTCGGCCAAAAGCTCTACAAGGCGGTCCAGGGCGACCTTCTTTCCACCATCAAGGACGACCCGTCGGTGGTGGAACTCATCGGCGATATCGAGGAGACCAAGCGCCGTATCGAAGACCTCGAGGCAAAGATTGCCGGAGGGGGCCGCTAGCCCGTGCGCAAGCTCGAAGTCCATGTGTTTACGGAACGGACGTCCGGCAGCAAGAACTTCCGGCTGTCGTTCTGGCGCATACTCCTTGTGCCGGTGGCCATACTGCTCGCGGCAGTCGGGTTTATCCTGTTCTCCCCGACACAGATTATAGACAACTTAACAACAGACGATATCGTTTCGGTTTACCGCCAGAACAAGGCCATCAAGGAAGAAATCAAGGGTATCCGCGAGACGGTGGACGAATCTATCCTCAAGGCGGAGGAGACGAAACTCCTGCGCGACAGCACCATGAAGCTGAGCGGGCTCGGGTTTACGCTGGACGATGCCCTTGGCGAGGAATCGGTGCCGTTCTCTTCCAGGAAGAGCCTGCGCGAAATCGAGAGCAGCTTCAAGAGGCTCTTGAAGGGAATCGAGGCGGATTCGGCGCTGGCGGCGCGCTTCCCTGTGATTCACCCGCTCAAGAACGGGCACGCTATAAGGAACCGGTTCGAGATGATTCGCGACCCGTTTACCGAGATTGAACTGCCGCACCGCGGGATTGACTACGTGGCCGATGTGGGCGACACGGTGTACGCGACAGGCGCGGGCATCGTGATGGAGGTACGTTCGCACCGCGGATTCGGACTCTCGATGAAGATTAGCCACCTGCCGAAGGTCCGCACATTCTACGCGCACCTGGGGCATGCGCTGGTACGCGAGGGCGACGTGGTGCGCCGTGGCGACCCGATTGCGACCGTCAACGAGAGCGGGCGAGAATCCGGCGTGGGCCTGCATTACGAGATTCGCTTGGACGGCGTGCCCGTGAACCCGGAAGACTACTTTATTACAAAGTAATTGATGATGGATGATTGGGGTGCGGGTTACGGGATGTTTATTGCGGGATTGAGAAGTTTATTGCGGGAGGTGTAGAGGTTTATTATGAAACAGGCGCCGTTTGAACAGAATATCATCGCGATGGTGTGGGACTGCGACAAGACCCTCATCAGTTCGTACATGCAGGAGCCTCTGTTTCGCCACTATGGCGTGGATGGTAAAACATTCTGGGCCGAGGTGAATGCGCTCAAGGAACGTTACGGCGCGCAGGGCATTTCGGTGAATTCCGATACAAGCTACCTGAACCATATCCTTACCTACGTGAAGGCGGGGCTCTTCAAGGGGCTTTCTAACAAGCTGTTGCGCGAGTTCGGCAAGGAACTCGTGTTTTACCCGGGGCTCCCGCAGTTCTTTGGCGAAATCAAGAAGCTTGTGGAAGACGACCCGAAGTACAAGGCGTTCGATATCCGGCTGGAACATTACGTTGTCAGTACTGGGTTTGCGGAGACGATTCGCGGGAGTTCCATCGCGCCCTACGTGGAGGGCATTTTTGGTTGCGAGTTTATCGAGAACCCGCTGCAGCCCGGTTTTTTGGATGCGGCCGGAGACCTGAAATCGGGGGCGTCTGCCGCGGAACTCGGCCTGGTTCCGGCCTGCGAGATTTCGCAGGTCGCCTGCGCGCTCGACAACACGAGCAAGACCCGCTACCTGTTTGAGATAAACAAGGGGAGCAACAAGTATCCCGATTCCATCGACGTGAATTCGGCGATTGCCCGCGAGAGCAGGCGCGTGCCCTTCGAGAACATGGTCTACATTGCGGACGGCCCGAGTGACGTGCCCGCGTTCAGCATATTGAACTACAACGGCGGTTCTACCTTTGCGGTGTACCCGAAGGGCGACGTGAAGGCCTTCCGTCAGGTGGAGGCTCTCCGGCATGCCCAGCGCGTGCAGATGTTCGGCGAGGCGGACTACGTGACGGGTAGCCAGTCGTGGCTGTGGCTGACCGAGAAGGCCCGCGCCATCGCCGACCAGATTGTGGCAAGGAAGCAGGCCGCCATCCGCAACAGCGCCGGCGCCCCGCCGTCTCATATTACATGACCGTTCGCGCTTGATTCATATAAGGCCCCTCCGGTTAGCGCTCACTTTCGCCTACACGACCGATTGATATCGGTCGCTCTGGCTCACCTACATGACCGTTCGCGCTTGATTCATATAAGTCCTCTCCGGTCAGTGCTCACTTTCGCCTACGCGACCGATTGATATCGGTCGCTTCGTCTCACGTGACTGCTCATCTGGTTTAAATATCTTTTATTATATTTATATTACCTTTTACGGCTCTCCGGACCCGGATTGCCGTTTTGGGCGTTTTTCTATAAAGTTTTACCATACTTTTAGGATTGTTAATGACGTATAAGTGCAAACGTGGAATTTTGATTAGTAAGACCCCTTACGAGACGCGCTATGCCATTATGGAAGATGGCGAACTGGCGGAACTCGTGGTCGAGGGGAGCTCTTCGAATCAGGTCCAGGGTAATATTTATAAGGGTGTCGTACAGAAGGTCGTTCCTGCGGCCGGGCTTGCCTATGTAGATGTAGGGCTCGGCCAGGACGGTGTCTTGCGGCAAGAGGATGTCTTTGACGCGAAGGCCGCGCTCGAACGCAGGTTTGATGACGACGATTCGGATGCCTACGGGCAGTCCGCCATAACCGACGTGCTCCATGAGGGCGACGAGATTATGGTGCAGGTCTCGAAGGAGGCCGCGGGCGGCAAGGGCGTGGGGCTCACCATGCGCGTGACGTTCGCAGGTAGCCTGCTGGTCTGCATGCCGGGCACGAACTTCATCGGCGTGTCGAAGCGTGAACGTGACATTGCCCGTCGCCGCGAGGTGAAGGGGATGATCAACCGCCTCAAGGCCGGCGACGTGGGTTACATCGTGCGTACCTCGGGCATGGAAGCGACGGAGGAAGCCCTCCAGCAGCAGATGCAGGAACTCGAGGCCCTCTGGAACCGCACCAAGGAAAACTATGCGGGTGCCACCGTCGGTACCTGCGTGTACGAGCAGTCCAATTCCGCGGGCCGCGCTATCGGCGAATACTTCAATGGCAACACCGACTACGTGTACGTGGACAACCGCGACGAGTACTTCTCGCTGCGTGACTACCTGCGCAGCGCCGCTCCCGAGATGCTCGACAAGGTGAAGCTCTGGAGCTCTAGCGAGAGCCTCTTTGAATATTTCAAGATAGAGAACGACTACGCGCGTTCTCTGCAGCGCCAGGTACCGCTCCCGCGTGGCGGAAACCTCGTGATCGAGCAGACCGAGGCCCTCATGTCCATCGACGTGAACACGGGCCCCAAGGTGCACGGCAAGGACCAGGGCAAGATTATCCTCGAAACAAACATCGACGCCTGCCGCGAGATTGCGAAGCAGCTTAGACTCAGGGATGTGGACGGCTTTGTCATTGTGGACTTCATCGACATGGAGACCGACAACGACCGCGAGATTATCTACCAGGAATTCGTGAAGGCCGCCCGCCGCGACAAGGCAATCGTGAAGCCTTCCCCGATTACTCAGTTCGGGCTCATGGAAATTCGCCGCGAACGCGTGCGCGAAGATTCTTACAAGAGCAAGTTCTGCCCGGTGTGCCGTGGCGGTGGCCGCATTGCCACGCTCGAGTCGGCCCTCGGGACAATCGATCGCTGGATGGCGCGTGCCCACTCGAAGGGCGGCCTCAAGCAGGTGACGCTCGTGCTCAGCTCCCCGATGGTGGAGGTGCTGGTGCGTGACCGCGCCCGCATGCTGCACTACCTGGAATACAAGCACGACATGAAGGTCGAACTCATCGAGGACGACCGCGCCCACGTGAACCAGTTCTGGATGTTCAACGACCAGAAGGAAGACATCACCGAGCTCTACGACTTCGTGGAGTCCGATGCGCCCGCGAAGCCTACGCGCCCCAAGCGCGGCAACATGCGCGGCCGTAACAAGGTGAAGCGCGAAATCCTCATCAGCAAGACTCCTTACGAGAAGCGTATTGCCATCATGGAAGACGGCGAGCTTGCCGAACTCGTGGTGGAAAGCGTTTCCTCTACCCGCGTGCTCGGGAATATATACAAGGGCGTGGTGCAGAAGGTATTGCCCGCGCTCAAGGCCGCGTTTATCGATATCGGCATGGAGAAGGCCGGGTTCCTGCACCAGGACGATGCAATGGATCGCAGTGAACTCCTGCGCCGCGAATACGGTGACGACGATGACGAAGATGGCCCGTCCAAGGAAATCTCTATCGACGAGATTCTGAAGGAAGGCCAGGAAATCATGGTGCAGGTGGTGAAGGAACCCATCAGCACGAAGGGTGCACGCCTCACGACGCACCTGAGCTTTGCGGGGCGCTTCCTCGTGTGCATGCCGGGTACCAACTTCATCGGCGTGTCGAAGCGTGAACGCGACCCGGCCAAGCGCCGCGAGTTCAAGAAGGTGGTGCGCCGCCTCAAGGCCCGCGACGTGGGCTACATCGTGCGTACCAACGGCCTCAACGAATCCGAATTCGAAATCCAGAAGCAGATGCGCGAACTCGAGAGCAAGTGGGAACAGACCAAGTTCAACTTCGCGAACCAGCCCGCCGAAACCTGCATCTACGAGGAATCCGATTCCATCGAGCAGACTGTGCGCGAGTACTTCGGCGAGAACACCGACTACGTGTATATCGACAACCGCGAGGAATACCTCGCGCTGCGCGACTACCTCAAGGTGCTTTCTCCGGACAAGCTCGACAAGGTGAAGCTCTGGGACAAGAACGAGAGCCTGTTCGAACATTTCAAGATAGAGAACGACTACGCGCGTTCCCTGCAGCGCCGCATTCCGCTCTACAACGGGGCGAACCTCGTAATCGAGCAGACGGAAGCGCTTGTCTCCATCGACGTGAATCTCGGGCGTGCCCGCGGCAAGGACAGGAACAAGCTCGCCCTCGAGACGAACCTGGACGCCTGCCGCGAAATCGCGAAGCAGTTGCGCATGCGTGACGTGGGCGGCCTCATCATCATCAAGTTCATCGAGATGGGCGCGGATTCCGACCGCGATGCCGTGTACCAGGAATTCCGCAAGGCTATCCGCCGCGACAAGGCGCCGATTAGCCCTGCGCAGATTAGCCAGTTCGGCATCATGGAAGTTACCCGCAAGCGCGTACGCGTGAACCTCATGACCGAGAAGACGGAAATTTGCCCGGTATGCCGTGGCGGTGGCCGCATCGCGACGCTCGAATCCACGATGGGCGAGATTGACCGCTGGATGGCACGTGCCCGCAACAAGGGCAAGCTCCGCGAAATCAACCTGGTGGTAAGCACCATGATGGTCGACGCGCTGTGTGCAGATTCCCTGCGCCTCTACCGTTACCTGGAAGCGAAGCACGGGATCAAGATAAACCTCGTCGAGGATACCTGCGCCCACGTGAACCAGTTCTGGATGCTCGACCGCAGCAACGAGGACATCACCGAACTCTACGGAACGGTATAGCGTACCGCGCCCGGCTTGCCGGGCACGCTCGTTTATCGAAGTTCGTTTTAACAAAAACGCCCGCGGATTTATCCGCGGGTTTCTTGTTGCAGAAAGAGAGAGCTAGTTCTTTTTCTTCTGGTCGTTTCCGTTCAGGACGTCGCCCAGGTTGATGGCGTTCTTGCCACCGCGACGCACGCCCCACAGCAGGTCGCGCGTGATGTTCGAGGCGGTCCTGCGGCCAACCATCACCTTCACGTGCAGGCGGGCGATGTAGGCGCCCGTACCCACGAGGCGTCCGTCGTCGGCGCGCATGTTCCACGCGAGGAACAGGTTGCCCGGGTTGGCAAGGCAGCCCGCGTCACCGTAGACTTCCTTGTCGGAGCAGAGGATGGTTCCCGAACTGCCACCCACGTAGTTGCCCAGGTGCGTGTAGTAGTGCGTCTCGTACTTGAGCTTCACGTCGTCGGGTTTCGCGAGAGAGAGTGTGCCGTCGCGGAACTGCTCGATGTTGCTTGCGGTAATCGTGCCGTTCTTGATGGCGTCAATTACTTCTTCGCTCACGCCGGCCTTCTTGAGTTCCTTCTCGGAGATGTTGCCGTCGATGATATCTTGGAACAGTGCCCCGACATCCATATCGGCCGCGGTCTTGATGTTCATGATGGAATCACGGCTCGCTTCGATACCGCGCTGCACGTATTCCTCGAACAGGTCGAGGTCTTCGTCACTCAGTTTGCTCTTGTAGTTGTCGGCGGTAATCGTGCCTTCGGTAAACCCGTTGACGGCCTCTTCGCTGAACCCGCCTACCGCGCTTGCCGTGATGCCTGCGATAAGCTGGGCCACGGATTCTTCCTCGGTAATCTCAAGTACAGTGTACGTGGTGTCGTCTTCGCCGCTGTTGAGCAGCGTGGATATAAGCGCGTCGAGGCTCGCGATGTCTTCGGCGGTCTGCGTCTGGATGAGTTCAGCCACGTCGAAGCCAATCAGGTGGCCCTGCACTCCCTTCTCGTCAGAGACCTGCTTCGCGTCGGCATCCTTGTTGGTGATGAGGATGGGCTGCGTCGTTGTCGGGTTCTGCACAATCGGGTTGTTGGGGTCAAGCGGCAGCACGTCGGCGCCGGTAATCTGCATATCCTGCTGGCCCGTGATGCGTACCATCGGCGTGTACTTGTGCGGCTTGTTGCTGCTCATGTCTTCGCCGAGGTTCACCGTGGAGCCTCCCTGCGGTACAAAGCCTATGGAGTCGCCCACGGAGGGTATCACAGCGTCGTAGGTGCTTACGTTGAACAGCAGAACCATCTTGCTCTGCGAGCTGGAATTGCTTGCGCCTACGGGTTTTTCAGGATCCACGACGGCACCGGCGCGTACGCAGTGGTACCGGAACATGTCCTTGAAGTGCTCCATCGATTCGCTGGTAATCGCCTCGCTGAAGGTGAGTTCCAGTTCGTGCCCGCTCTTGGTAATGCTCTTTACCGCCTGGGTGACAATCGGGTTTACCTTGTCCGTAAGCGGGTCGGCCGCAATGTGGAAGTGGTAGCCCTTGTTGTTCTCGGTGTAGGTGAACCAGGTGTCGATGCTACCCGTATACACGTCTTCCTTGCCGCCGGTGAATATCAGGCTGCTGAAACCGCACGGCTTGTAGGGCTCGCAGGCGCCCTCGGTTACAATCGTGAGTTCAGTCTTGTTCCCGTGGATGTGGAAGTTCTCTTCCTTCTGTACCGGGAATCCTTCGCCGAACGCGAACTTCAGGGAGTCTAGGTGGTTCTTGCCGCCGAGTTCCTTGTTGAACGTGATGTGCAGGCTGTCGCCGCGTCCGTCGCCGTTACGGTCATAGAATTCTGCGCTGGAGATTCTCGGAATAGGCGGTTCCTGGAACACGAGGTTCGTCCATACTGCGGCAGAGGCCGCGGCTCCCTTCGCCTGTAGCGTCGCGCCCGTTACGGGAGCGTTCGCGATAACGTAGAAGGTCGCCTTGCCCGTGGAGTCGAGCACCACCTTGTTTATGGGCTTGCCGGTCTCGTCGACGGTCTTCAAGTTTAGGTCAGAAGAATTGAGGTTCACGTTCTGGTTATAGAGCGTGACCGTCGCCCAGTCCTCGAGGAACATCACCTGTACCTTGTACATCTCGTACGCCCACTTGCCAATCTGGAGCGTGTCGCCCGAGACCTGTGCACCGAGCGGTTTCCATTCTTCTGTCGCGTACACGAGAGTCGGGACCTTGTAGGGCGGAATGGTGAACCATACGCCGGTCTTCTGCGTGGGGTCGGTCTTCAGGGTGATTTCCAGGTAGTAGTGGCCCGGAGCAAGTCCGTTGTTCTCGACGATCCTTGCGGTGTCGATGGTGAACTTCGCGCTGCTTTCATCGATCATGATGCCTTCGTACAGCCATTCGCCGGTCTTGTCGAGCATCACGCCGGCATCGCCGAGATTGTTGCCGGTGAGGCGGAAGTTCGAGGGACCTTCGGTCGTATCGATTGCGCCGCCTTCGTTCGCGTCGAAGTCACAGCTGAGCGCGTCGCCCTTGGTAATCTGCCAGATGTCGTAGTTCTTGGGGCTCCAGGGCTTGCCCATCGCGACCGCATTGAGCGAGTCGCTGGTAAGGAATATGCTTGCGTCGGTGTGCAGGTCCATGGACGTGCGCATCATGAAGTTAGAGGAACTGGTATGGCGTTCCACGTAGAAGATGTGGAACGGGTATTCCTTGCCTTCGACAAGGCCGAGTGTGTCGAGGTCCACGGAACCGACGACTTCGCTGTGCTGCCCGCCGAGGTCCACCACCAGGCGGTTGTTGATGAACACCCACACGTCGTCATCGCCCTTGAATTCGAACTTCTGGCCGTGGACGTATTCAAACTTTGCCTGGAACTTCATGGTGAAGCCGAAGTTGTGCTTCTTGTTCTTCTTGTCGTTCAGTTGGTCGAAGAAGATGTTCTTGACCGTCTTGGCGTCATCGAGGTATTCGAGGTCGTCGAGCAGGAAGAACCCGCCTTCCGGGCTGCTGCCGTTCTTCTGGCCGTACCAGTAGCCTTCCTTGTCAAGTTCAAGATCGACGTCGCGGCAGGCGGAGTTCGTGTATTGCTTGCCGCTTGCATCCTGGCCGATTACGACGGGCAGGAACCAGTAGTCGAGGTGGTCGGAAAGCTTGCAGTCTTCCGGGAAGGTCGGCGAGCGTACGGGGACTCCGTTCGGGCCGAGCGTTTCGCTCACCATGCCCGCCATGTAGCTGGTACCCTTGCTGTCCTTGGCGTTGTTCTTGTAATCGTTGTATGCGCCGCTGCAGCCGCCGCTACCGAAGTCGTTGCTGGTGGCGAAGATTGGGTTGCCGAAGTAGGTATCCTTGGCGCCGTTCGCATAGGGCTTGCTCGAGGAATTGGAACATTCGATGCCGTCACAGCCTTCTCCGTGTAGCCAGTCGAACATCATCACCTGGATGGTGCGGACGGGGCATTGCCCGAGCACGCCCGGGTACTGTGCGAACATTTCGGGTACGTCGTTCTTGAAACTCTGTATCCAGAGCGTGTCGCTCAGGGCGGCGATGCTGTCGAGCACGATTTCGCTGCCTATGGGGATGCCGCCTGCGGCGACTTCCTCGTTACCTTCGGCACCCACGTAGGTGTAGCCGATGGTCTGCTTGAACCTTACGGTGAAGTTTGTCGCGGGCGCGTTCTTGACCTTAGTCTCGAACCAGCCGCAGTAGTTCTTCACCGCCGACATGATGGTTTCGGTGCCGTTGTAGATGAGCACGGCATTGGTGTTCGTCCAGTGCGGCATGAACCGGATGATTTTAGTTGAACTTGTGGTGGCGGCCGGTTGGCCGGGTTCACCCCCGGGTGCAGTTTGTGATGCAGCGCACACTGCCATGACTAGGGTCAACAGCAATACATGAGTAATTGACTTACACACAATCTCGCTCCTTTAACATCCCTGTATAAAACGCGATAACTCTTCTATATAAATATGCCTTATTGTAAGCAAAAAAGCAACTATATAATTATTTACAACACAAGAACATACGCGAAAAAGGGGCGTTTTTCGCGTATTGAATGTTAAAGGAATTTTACAATAGGGTGTAAAGGTTCCGAAAAACCCTTTGATGCCCTACTTTTTCTTTTTCTCGTTCAGGATGTCGCCGAGGTTGATACCGTTCGTGCTCCCGCGGCGCACACCCCACATCAGGTCGCGCGTGATGTTCGATACCGTCCTGTGGCCCACCATCACCTTCACGTGCAGGCGGGCGATGTAGGCGCCCGTACCCACGAGGCGTCCGTCGTCGGCGCGCATGTTCCACGCGAGGAACAGGTTGCCCGGGTTGGCAAGGCAGCCCGCGTCGCCGTAGACTTCCTTGTCGGAACACAGGATGCTGCCCGAACTGCCGCCCACGTAGGTGCCGAGGTGCGTGTAGTAGTGCGTCTCGTACTTGAGCTTCACGTCGTCGGGTTTCGCGAGCGAGAGCGTGCCGTCGCGGAACTGGTCGATATTGCTTGCGGTAATCGTGCCGTTCTTGATTGCCTCGATCACCTCTTCGCTCACGCCGTTCTTCTTGAGTTCCTTCGCGGAGATGTTCCCGTCGATGATATCCTGGAAGAGCGCGCCCACGTCCATGTCGGCGGCGGTCTTGATGTTCACGATGGTATCGCGGCTCGCCTCGATACCGCGCTGCACGTATTCCTCGAACAGTTCGAGGTCTTCGTCACTCAGTTTCTTCTTGTAGTTGTTCGCGGTGATGCTCGAGTCCATGAACCCGGTGATGGCCTCGTCGGTGAACCCGCTGATGGCGCTCGCCTTGATGGCCTCGATGAGCTGCGCGATGGATTCCTCCTCGGTAATCTCGAGCACGGTGTACGTGGTGTCGTCTTCGCCGCCGTTCAGGAGCGTGGAGATGAGCGCGTCGAGGCTCGCGATGTCTTCGGCGGTCTGCGTCGAGATGAGCTCGGCGACGTCGAAGCCTATCAGGTGGCCCTGCACGCCGAGGGAATCGGACACGTGCTTCGCGTCGGCATCCTTGTTGGTGATGAGCTTCGGCTGCGTGGTGTTCTCTTCGTCCTGCACAATCTCGTTATTCGGGTCGAGCGGAAGCACGTCGGTGCCGGTAATCTGCATGTCCTGCTGGCCCGAGATGCGTACCATCGGCGTGTACCTGTGGGGCTTGTTGCCGCTCATGTCCTCGGCGAGGCTCGTGGTGGAACCTCCCTGCGGTACAAAGCCTACGGAGTCGCCCACGGAGGGGATTACCGCATCGTAGGTGCTCATGGTGAACAGCAGGGTCATGGAACTGTTCGAAGAACCGTTGTCTGCGCCTACGGGCTTTTCGGGGTCGACCTTCTCGCCGCCGCGCACGCACGAATAGCGGAACATGTCCTTGAAGTACTGCTTCGTGTCTTCGGTAATCGCCTCGCTGAAGGTGAGGGTGAGCTCGTGCCCGCTCTTGGTGATGCTCTTTACCGCCTGGGTGACAATCGGGTTTACTTTATCCGTAAGCGGGTCCGCCGCAATGTGGAAGTGGTACCCCTTGTTGTTCTCGGTGTAGGTGAACCAGGTGTCGATGCTGCCCGTGTACAGGTCTTCCTTGCCGCCGGTGAATATCAGGCTGCTGAAACCGCAGAGCTTGTAGGGCTCGCAGGTGCCGCTCGAGACAATCGTAAGTTCGGTGTTGTTGCCGGAAACTTTCCAGTTTTCCTTTGTCTGTACCGGGAAGCCTTCGCCGAACGCGAACTTCAGGGAATCGAGGGTGTTCTTGCCGCCGAGTTCCTTGTTGAACTTTATGTGCAGGCTGTCGCCGCGCCCGTCGCCGTTACGGTCGTAGAATTCCGCGCTGGAGATTCTCGGGATGGGCGGTTCCTGGAACACGAGGTCGGTCCAGACGGCAGCGGAAGATGCGGCGCCCTTCGCCTGCAGCGTCGCTCCCGTAACGGGCGCGTTCGCGATAACGTAGAACGTGGCGCGGCCCGTGGAGTCGAGCACCACCTTGCTGATTGCCTTGCCGGTCTCGTCGACCGTCTTCATGTTCGGGTCGCTAGAGGAGAGGTTTATGTTCTGGTTGTAGATGGATACCTGCGCCCAGTCTTCCTCGAACATCACCTGCACCTTGTACATCTCGTACGCCCACTGGCCAATCTGGAGCGTGTCGCCCGAGACCTGCGACGTGAGCGACTTCCACTGCTCGGTAGCGAACACCAGCGTGGGCACCTTGTACGGCGGGATGGTAATCCACACGCCTGTCTTCTGTTCGGGGTTGTTCTTGAGCGAGACCTCGAGGTAGTAGTGGCCCGGGGCAAGCCCGTTGTTCTCTACGATGCGTGCGGAGTCGATGCTGAACTGGTACCAGTTGTCCTCGATGGTGATGCCTTCGAACCATGTTCCTGCGGTATCGAGCATTACGCCCGCTTCGCCGAGGTTGCCGCCGGTGAGCCTGTAGTTGGACGGGCCTTCTACCGTGTCGACGTCTGCAAGTTCGTTCGCGGAGAAGTCGCAGCTGAGGGCGTCCTTCTTCACAATCTGCCACACGTCGTAGTTCTTGATGGCGGGCGTGGAGCGCAGGTCGGTGAGGAATATGCTCGCCTCGGTGCGCAGGTCTATGGAGGTGCGCATCATGAAGTTCGACTGCGTCTGCTTGCGTTCGGCGTAGAAGATATGGAACGGGTAGGTTTCGCCCTCGGTAAGCCCGAGCGTGTCGAGGTCCACCGCGCCCGATGCCTTCGTGTGTTGCCCGCCGATATCGACCACCAGGCGGTTGTTGATGAACACCCACACGTCGTCGTCGCCGTTGAACTCGAAGTACTGTCCGGGCACGTATTCGAACTTCGCCTGGATCTTCATGGTGAAGCCGAAGTTGTGGTAGCCCTTGTTGCCGCTTAGGGAGTCGTAGTTCACGTTCTCGACAGTGCCTTCCTCGTCGAGCCAGCGGAAGTCGTCGAGGAAGAACAGCCCGCCTTCGGGGCTGCTGTCGTCACGCTGGCCGAGCCAGAATCCGTCGTCGGTCAGTTCGAGTTCCAGGTCGCGGCAGGTGGCGTTCGTGTACTTCTTGCCGCTCGCGTCGGTGTTGATGACATCGGGTAAGAACCAGTAGTCGAGATGTGTCGCGTTCGTGCAGCTGGAGGGGAGTTCCTGTACGCGCACGGGTACGCCGTTGCTGCCGAGTACGGGTTCGACCATCCCCTTGGTGAGCGTGCAGCCGTCTGCGCCGAAGTCCTCGTTGGTGCCTTCGCCGCGCCTCGGGACCCCGCGCGCCTCGTAGCCGTTGCGTCCGCCCCTTTCGGAACCGTCGTACCAGTCGAACATCATTACCGAGAGTGTCTTTACCGGGCAGTCGCCCAGGCGGTTCGGGTATGCGGAAAACTGGTCCGGGGGGCCGGAGGGGTTGCCGATAATCCACAGCGTGTCGTTGAGTGCCGCGATGCTGTCGAGGTTGATGGGTTCGCCTACGGGGGTGAGCCCGCGTGCTACGTGCTCGGGGCCTTCCGCGGTCACGTAGGTGTTGCCGATGGTCTGCTTGAACATGACCTCGAAGCCGGTGGCGGGTGCGTTCTTGACCCTGGCTTCGAACCAGCCGCAGTAGTTCTTGACCGCGGTCATGGTGGTTTCGGTGCCCTTGTAGTTCAAGATGGCGTTGGTGTTCGTCCAGTTCGGCATGAACCGGATAACGACGTTAGAACCGCCTGCAGCATCTCCGCCGGCAGGTTCCTGTTCTGTAGGTGTTTCCCTGTTGTTGTCTCTGCCGTTCCCGTTCCCGGGCTGTGACATAGCGCACATCGAGGCGATGAGTGTCAACAACATGACACGGGTGATAGCCTTATACCACACAATAAACGCTCCTTAATAAACATCCCAATCAGTGGGGCGATACTATAAATATCGCTTATTTTGGGTAAAAATGCAACAGGAGGCAGGGTTCCAATTTAACATAAGCGTGCAAAAAACGTGCATAAATCATACTTGAAACGTAAATAAAAGTTTACTACAAGGCGAAGGGTGCCGTTTTTGGGTCTGGCTCCGGTTTTTCCCGCGGTTAAAACCTACTTTTTATACGTTCAACAAACAGTTTTTTTTGGAGATAATTTATGAACCGTGTATATCTGGTTGCTTCTGCCAACATGGAAGCGAAGGTCAAGGAAGTCGTCGACGGCGTTGCCGCTGCCGGCCTCAAGTCCGCCACCTACAAGCCGTGCGTGAACGGTGCCGAAGCCGCCGCCGAACTCAAGGCGCACAACTCCGCCGTGCTCATGGAAAAGATTGCCGCCGACTTCCTCAAGCAGAATTTCGATTCCGTGGATGCAGTCGTGGTGGAAGGCGCTGTTGGCATGAGCGACGTGATGGCCCAGAAGTTCAACGACACCCTCGCGACCGCGCTCGACGCGAAGATCTATTCCGATAGCGAGGATGCCGACCTGTTCTGCCCGTGCCGCCTGCTGCACTGCGGGAAGTGCCTCGCGAAGGACCTCGCCGCAGAACCTGCCGAACGCAAGACGAGCCAGGCGATGTTCCGTGCGGGCCTGCTCCTCAAGGCGTCCAAGGCGAAGAAGCGCATTGTGCTCCCCGAAGGTAGCGAACCGCGTACCGTGCAGGCAGCGAAGCTCGTAATCGACCGTGGTATCGCGGTTCCCGTGCTCGTGGGCAAGAAGGAGGAAATCCTGAAGGTCGCGAAGGAACAGGGCGTGCAGCTCCCGGCTGACATCGAAATTATCGAACCGAGTGCGGAACTCGCCGAAAAGTACGTTCCGACGCTCGTGGAACTTCGCAAGTCGAAGGGCATGACCGAAGACCAGGCCCGCGCGGCTCTTGCAGATAACGTAATGCTCGGTACCATGATGCTCAAGATGGGCGAAGTCGACGGCCTCGTTTCCGGTGCCATCCACTCTACCGCAGATACACTGCGCCCTGCCCTGCAGGTCATTAAGTGCGCCCCGGGCGTGAAGTCCGTGAGCTCCGTGTTCTTCATGTGCATGCCTGGCAAGACTTACATCTACGGCGACTGCGCCATCAACCTGAACCCGACCGCCGAGGAACTTGCAGGGATTGCCATGCAGTGCGACGACACCGCCAAGGCCTTTGGCCTCCCGAGCCGTGTCGCGATGCTCAGCTACAGCACCATGAACAGCGGCAAGGGCCCGGATGCAGACCTCGTGCGCGAAGCGACCAAGATTGTGAAGGAAGCCCGCCCCGAGATGCTCGTGGATGGCCCGCTACAGTACGATGCCGCGACCGTGCCGAGCGTTGGCTCCCTCAAGGCTCCGGGCAGCACCGTCGCCGGCAAGGCGACCGTGTTCGTGTTCCCGAGCCTCTCTGCGGGTAACATCGGTTACAAGGCCGTGCAGCGTAGCGCGCAGGGCACCATCGCCATCGGCCCCATGCTCCAGGGTCTCGCGAAGCCGGTGAACGACCTGAGCCGCGGCGCCCTCGTCGAAGACATCGTGTACACGATCGCCCTCACCGCCGTCCAGGCGGGGTAATGAAACCGCTCGTTCGTCGTATCGGGTGTTGAAACCTCCGGTTTCTCACTCGCTCCCACCTAAAGGTGGCCATGTACACTAAGCGCTAAAGCGCAAGTGTCCAAAGGTCGCAACCGCCCTCGGTTAACACCCGAGGGCTTTGTTGCTCACGGAAGTCTCGTCACACCGAAGCCTTGCGTAGCAAGGCAAGTGTGTCCATTAGCATATATCAAAAAAATCGGCTGCGAAATAGCAGCCGATTTTTTTGGATGCCCTTGTCAAGCAAAGCTTGACTGCGGCAAGACATTTCATATTATTTCTTGTCTAACTTCGCGTTGATTTTCTTCTTCAGTTCTTTCAACTGCCAGCGCCCGCGCTTGTCTTCCATAAAGTAGCTTGTACATTTTTTTTACAATAAGATAATTGACTTTATCAAGGGGGAAATATATTTTATCCTTGTTGAACGGTCGTGAAAAAGTAGTTTGATAAAAAAAGAATTTTGGACCATGCAGGAGTTTAATAAGAGGGTAGCATAAGCTACTATATTCATTGCGCAACCCCAAAAAGGTAAAACAATGGCAAAAGTCAACTACAA
>NZ_FQWR01000063.1:0-1138 GCF_900129735.1 Fibrobacter sp. UWCM
TATACCACTTAACAAGAAAAAAGGATATATTTTAACTTAACCGGTAATGAATATGGTTGTTCATGAACCCACTATTAAAAAACCTACAAATCCAAACTTCTTTTAAATTTGAATGACGATTTATTTATAAAAAAATGACTATAGAATATTGAAGCTACTTAATAAAGGGAAAAGGATGATTGTATTTAAATTATTCTATCACATATTTTCTTTTATAAAAATAATGATGTTCAAAATGACTTATGGCAATCGTGCTGGTTTGCCAATAAAAACCCAATTTCGTGCAGGCTTTCATCTTGTAATAGAAGGAAGAGGTTTTGTTAAGATTGGAAAAGATGTTTTTTTTAATAATTATTGCACGATTGCATCGCGAGCTGGAATTACTATCGGAGATGGAACTATTTTTGGGGAAAACGTTAAAATATACGACCATAACCACCAATATCGGGATGCGAATAAATCTATAAAGAATCAGGGGTATAAAAGTGCTCCAATTAATATTGGGTCGCATTGTTGGATAGGATCAAATGTTGTGATATTGAAAGGTGTTCAAATTGGCGATAACTGCGTAATTGGAGCAGGCTGTGTTGTGGCAAAATCAATAAGAGAAGGGAGCGTTATTGTTAATAATCAGAATCACTTGTATTTGTCATGATTAGCAAATGAAAAAAATTTTATTTTTTGTGTTTTTGTTGGGAATAGAAAACTTTGCGGCACCTATTCTGTCTCCAGAGCGCTACAATCTCAAGTTGCTTGAAACGGCGCCGATGCTGTTTGAGTTTCATCGGCTTACAACGACCGATGTTAAGCAAGAGTTCCATTATCCGCAACGAGATTCTGCATGGCGCCTGAATGCCGTTGAACGAGAAAAAAGCGCCTTGTTGAAATATGGCTCCAACAGGGCCTTTTTAGCAACAAGCCTTGTCGGTGGCCTTGATTATCGTGGTGGAGAATCTCTCGGAGATACTATTTGGCCCGGCATTGACGGAGGTCTCTATATGCGGGGCTATCTAGACTCTCTTGAATTTGTCTTAGATGCGAGATGGACCATGCAGGAGTTTAATAAGAGGGTAGCATAAGCTACTATATTCATTGCGCAACCCCAAAAAGGTAAAACAATGGCAAAAGTCAACTACAA
>NZ_FQWR01000020.1:0-72184 GCF_900129735.1 Fibrobacter sp. UWCM
TGTGTTTGATTTGTGGTTATTTCAAATCTAAAAATTGGAACATCCTATTTTTTTACCCCCTTAGCGGAATTTGCGAAAGAAAATATACGTTACCGAGAATTCGGAATCAACCTTCTCGCATCTTCAAATGCCTTTATCGTTGAATACACCCTAAATGACGAGTTCTGCTTCATTTTCCACAAACTAGCGGCATCAAGTAACGCTGTCGTAAAGTGTCCCCCCAGCCTACCATCTTGTTCAAATTCATATTCATGGGCACTTTCCGTAATAGCACATGCTTTCATTGTAACAAAACCAGAATTTAAGACTCTAAATGATTTCCACCACAACCTCATGTATATTCTGCGACGAAAAATTTTTTGACAAAGCTCCATATTACGTTCTTTTAAATAAAAACTTCGCCAATATGGATGCAAGGCTTCAATATTACTTCTTTTTTCACGGACTAATCGACGGACAGATTCCGTTGTTGGCATTCTAACTTCTCTTGTTATCATTGCAAATGTTCGCTGAGAAGCATTTTCCAATGCTGGTTGCATTTGTTCTGAGACAATCCATTTTCCACTAGCACCCGTAAGCAGGCCTCTACAAGCATCCATAATCAGCAATCCTCTTTTTGCCTGTTTTTGCATTACCGCTTGAATATCAGAAAGGCTCAAAAAAGAATTGCCTTGTGAATCAGGATTGAGGCATATAAAATCCTCATCTTCTTCCGTAGAATGAAATCCATGTCCAGAAAATACAACCATCATATAAATCGTTTCATTATGTTTCATTTCAGAAATAACTCTATCAGGAGTTGGATTCTGCAAAACAACAATCTCATTAGCACCAAAAGCTCCCCCGCAAGAAGAACAAAGAAAATAAAGCCAATTTTTGATATCTACCTTTGCACCAGGAAGTTCTTCCTCATCTTTAACATTCGAGCCCTCTATTAAAATCACTTTTCTCAACATATTACTTTTCCTCATTTTTATCAAACTTATTTTCATATTTCGAAACAACACTAGGAATCAGAGTTTCTGAAAATCCAGCAATAAAGGCCAATACTATATAATTATAGGATGTTGATACGAAAATGTCGTTTAATTTGAGGAAATTACTATTAAATAAATAGAAAGAAAAACATCCAAACAGACATCCCGCAATCATTCTAGCAATTGTTTCTAAAATAAGCAAAATATTACATGACGATGCATTTTCATTTTTTGAGCTATTCTTGTATAAGATCGACAAAAAAGATCCAATAAATCCCCAAAGAATACATTCCAACAAGACCGTATTCCTTATATCTTCCTGATATATACAAATAGCAGCAATTATCCCATAAATGAAGAATAACAATGCTGTAATTAAAACTATTAAACGGTTCCACTCCAAGGTTGCCTTTTTATGAAAAGCATTGGCTTGTTGAACACATGTGTGTACATTCTCATCATTTCCAGTAAATGCTGCAACGATGCCTTGACCAAGATAACGTAAAAAGTATTTTTGTTTCACTAAAGATAAATTTTTATAAGGAAGAGCCGTCAACATCATCACTTTATCGACCAGCTTGCTTTTTTCTTCATCTAAATTATATTTTGTAATCCAGTCTAAATCATATTCTATATCTATAAATACAATCTGTTCATCTTTGTCTTCAGATCCTTCATCAGGATACTTTTCAAATATGATTTCTTCTGGATTGATACTATCTCCGTTTTTTTTCCAGTGTTCTTGAGCCTCCTGAATTCTTTTTTTGCGATATTCTTGGACTTCCTTTTTTTTCTTAAAAAAACACATCGTTTATTCTCCTATTACAAAGGGAAAATGATTAAGACGGCGACCGCCATTGTATGAAGGATTTTGCTGAGGATTATTTTCCTCAAAATATTTTTTTGTTTCGATCATGCATTCTTTAATCGAGGCGGATTCTCTTTTTTCTTTATACAAATCAGCCACAGCCATCAATACCTGAGTAAAAGATTCTTCATCAGAAGCTTCTTCATTTATACTTACTCCATACAATTTACAACATCCTTTTTCGCATTTCACAATTTTACTTTCATAGAGTTTCCGATAATATTTTTCCATACTTTCGGAGATTTTTGAAAAAGAAGCCATTGACTCAACAATAGTGGATTTCTTTTCATATTGACGACAACAATCCAATGATATTAAACAACGAGGCGTACCTGGATTTAGAAGCATTTCTGGTACAACACACTCATTTTGATCCTCAGATTCATTAATATAGACCCATGTTTTTGGAAATCCCAACTTATCCTTTTTTATAAAACCGTGTCCCGAAAAAGCAACTATCGCAAAATCACAATCTCTTGCAAGAGTCATAACTTGTATTAAGTTTTCTTTCGAAGGGTGTTTCAATTCATAAATCTCACTTGAATGCCATGCCCCGCCCTCCAATGACATCAAATGTCGCTTCCAACAAGCAATATCTTTTCTTACTCCATCTAAGTAATCTTTCCCATTTAGCGGAGCCTGTATTAATACAGCCATTCGCGTAAAAGTAGTTTTTCGACTAGATAATTCTACATACATATTCTTATTTCCCCCTTTTAAGTTTTCGCAACTATCTGATTTTTACCATTGCCAATCCATTTTATTTCATACTTTTCACTAGTTTTGCCATTGATAAAATCTAATACGGATCCCGCCTGCCCATTCATTTTAAAGCATCTATATACTGATTCATTTTTATTATATACGGCAATTAAATTTTTTATTTGAAGTTCTGTGATATTTGTAGTTCTTTTCAACAACTCAAAATATCTAGCTGAATCTGAAAAACATTCACTCTTTTTTAATGCAACAATAAGGGAATCAATCATGCGTGGATGATTAATCCATTGCTCACATAGAGAGTCAGCATAACTGTCTGTATGCGGAGAATAAGCTTGAACATGGCCAAAGAAACCTTTAGGATCATCACCCATTCTAATAGAAACAAAAGGTGTTCCCTTCAGTTTATTCATACAATATGCAAATCCAATCTCTTGTTGCGTCCAGAATTTTTCATTGTATCCTTTTGTAATCAAAGCAACAAAAGCATCCATTGAAAGCAACGCATTTTCTATGGTAGCAAGCCATTCCTTATTAGTATCTATATCTTCGTGAGCAACAAATGCTGTTATACCATATTTCGCTAAAGATTTTTTCAATTCCGTAGCTTTTGATTTATCTTCAACCTTATGGCTAATAAAAACACGAAAACCCTCTTCCCACATTGATTCGTCAACATTTTTCTTTTCATTTGGAAAGGAAGCTTCATTTACAAGTATTGAAACGCAACAAATTTCCTCACCAGAAATTTTACCGATATCATTTATATCTTGCTGAATAGTATTTTCAATTGTTTTTGAAGAAATTCCAATTAATTTATAAGTTTCAAATGGAACTGTTAATATCAATTTATGATAGTATATTCCTCCATCATAATCGTCATAATCAACATTAAGTTCAAGTTCTGATTTAGCTTTTTCAATAATTTCTTTTAATGCTGATAATTCAGGTTTTGACGAATACCTCGCAAGTAAAGTCCGCATAATAATTGTCAATCTACTTGGGTATATAAATTTCTGATTCATGTTGTACATCAATTCTCCGCTTTTTTAATAGCTCGTGTATTTCTTGCTACTTCTGTTTCAATTTATACAAGCATACCATTGTAGTTCCTTTACCCTTCGTCCTTTTAACCTCAAACTTTTTCGGCTTAGATTCCAGATATTTAGGGAGTTTCGCGAAGCCATATTTTTTGATATCAAAATCAGGCTTTACACGTTTGATGTAAGAACCAGCAGAACTAATATTCACAAATCCATCAGCATCTTGATAAGATTCAATTTCTGCTGCAATTTTGAGAAGTTCATCTAGTTCCGCAAAAACATCTGGTTCTTTAGATTTTTCGTTCTTTTTCTTACCACTCTTCACATTTATTTCATCTGAGTTAGTTTCTTCAGAAATAGAGGTCACATCATTCACATTATTCTGCAAATCTTCAAGATAAACAAATGTATCGCAAGTTTTTACGAATGCACTAGACGTATCTTTTCTTCCGATGCCTATGACAAATTTTCCCGCTTCACGTAATTTCGTCGCTAAAGGCGTAAAATCACTATCACTAGAAACAATAGCATAACCATAATAATCGGAATTATAAAGAAAATCCATTGCATCAATAATCAAAGCCATGTCAGTTGCATTTTTCCCTTTGATATAATCAACTTGATGAACAGGCTTGATAGCTTGATTTCTGAGTTCAACGTCCCAGTTTTTCAAATTTTCTTTTGTCCAGTTTGCATATGCTCTTTTAACTACAATTCTACCAAACTTGGACACTTCTAGAACAATCGCTTCAATCTTTGAAAGTTGAGCATTGTCAACATCAATTAGCATAGCTATGTTGTTTTGCATTTCAGTCATATACTATCCTTTATATTCCGAATCAACAAATATATTATCTTAATTTTGACGCTTCGTTTTTTAGAAGAGAAGTTAATTTATCATAATTACTATTACAGGTATCAAATTTTTTTGCACAGGGTTCCCTATATTGGTTGATATCGTGACCTAACGTATACTCATGCTTCACTTTTCTCTCAATGAAAGAGTTTAATTCCTGAACAGATTTCTTTAACATGTTATACGGTTCTTGCATTGAAGGAAAATACAAAGAAATAATTATTTCACTTCTTATATGTTCTCCCTTATTCTCAATATGCGATGTGAACTGATCATAATATGTATTCCAATCATACCCCTTTTCAAAAACAGGAATCAAATAAATCACTACAGAACTAGCATTATTATACCAATTCGTGATAGCCTTATATAATTCCTCAAGTTTTTCTCTTTTTAAACATTTTTCTTCACGACGATTTGAAAGAATTGTCGGCAAAATACCACCAACAAGACCAACAATCGTTCCTATAATAAACGTTATTATTTCTGTCATAAAGAAATCCTTCTGTTTACCTCTTCTCCACGGCTTCAATTTCTTCGGTATCGGTGATGCCGTAGAGTTGATAGACGAGGGTGTTGACTTGGGTTTCTAATTCTGTTGTATCTTCGCCATTTTTCTTGGCGGTGATGATTTGGTCGGCGAGGGTGGCGAGTTCTTGCGGGAGTTCGCGGGGGACGGGAATTTTGGAGAGGTATTGCCAGATGAGTTGCACACCGTTCTGGATTTGGGTGCATTTTTTCTTCATTAGCCACCATGCCATTTTAGAATTTAGCAGAGCAAGCAAAGCCTTGTCTTCTGTGGGGATTATCCACATGGAATCATTGCAATACAAACCATGATCATCATAAACAAAGCAAGGCTTTACTTGGAATTTTTGGTACATGATTTTGGGCTTAGCAAATTCATCGTAATAATCACATGCTCTTAATTCCCACCAATAATCACCTTTATCGCCTCTCTTTTTACCGGCTTCTGCAAATGGAGCAAGCCATCGAGTAATAGATGGAAAACTATTTTCAAGGAGTTTCCACATATCATCTTCATTTAAATTACACTTAGATTGCTTCGTTTCTCTCGCAATGACATCTTTTACAAAAAACTTAGAAGAAAAACCTTTAGGGAAAAGAATCAAATAATGATTAACACTTGGCACCTCATAAGTTTTTACATCTCGTCCCTGTAAAAAAGGATGTATTACCTGTTCGGCATTCTTATCTTCTTCAATAATTTTCTTTTTAGTATTTTCATCAATTAAGAAAGCCTTCGTCAATCCCGTCAAAACACCTCTATAAGCTTCCCCACCTACATATTTGCCCAGAGTAATCATTTCATTATCAAGGCGACGTAGTAAATCGCTTTCCCATTGCGATGAGAGCGTCCAAGTATCACTAGATAAATGTTCCAAAGCGAATTTTTCAGCAAATTGATCTATGGATTTTGCAAAATCAGAACGTTCCAATTCCTTTAATGTAGATGCCGTTAATTCGGTAGCAGGGGCAGCCTTTTGAGCAACAAATATACAAGGGTATGTCGTAGCGTCATCAAATACCTGAATGTCGCCAAAATCAATTAACTTTTCCAAACGAACATTAAGGAAAAACTCTCGTAATTCCTTGCCATAACTAGCCTGCATCCATTTATTCTGCATAATATAAGACGCAAAACCATTCTCTTTAAGCAAACTCATCGCTCTTTCAACAAAAAGGCAATAGATATCGCCTCGCTTATTGTATGTTGTATAAACTGGACTCGCCTTTCCACCCATTGAACCATATATTTCAGAAGTTTTCTTCATGTCTTCCAAATGAATATACGGCGGATTTCCAATGATGGCGTCAAAACCTGTAAAGCGACCTTCGTCGTCGAGGATTTCCGGGAATTCGAACATCCATTCGAGCGAGTTAGAAAAGTCGATGGTGTCGCCCGCGGTGCCCTTGTATTCGTCGAACATTTCAATCTGCCCGTCTTCAACCATTCGGCTCTTGAGCGATGCAATCTTGTGACGGAGCATCATCTTGGAACTCTGCGACTTGCCCGTTTTGTATTCCTGCACAAGTTGTCTGTATTCAATAAGGCTATTCTTGAGGCTATCCCGTTTGCGGTCGGCTCGTTCATCACGAGTAAGATAGTCCGCAATCAAGCGTCCGTTCTGCACAGGGTATTTGCTCAGCAGCGAATCACCGACTTTGATATTGATGTCGATGTTCGGGAGGGTCTGAAGTTGTTTGTAGCCACTTTCCTTGGTGTAGTAGGCGTTCTTCAAAAGTTCAATCCAAAGGCGCAAACGGCAGATGTTCACGCTGTTGGGGTTCAGGTCAACGCCGAAAAGGCAATTTTCGATAATGCGGCGTTTCTCGTTGAACAAAGCTTCTTGATACCGCTGGCTTTCTTCATTGCCGGGCTTGTATTCAAACGGTTCGCCCTCGTCATCAACAACAGAAAGTTCATCGTTATCAACTTTCAAAATCAGGTCGCGGCGTTTGATGCGTTTGCCGTCCGCATCGCACAAAATGTTTAATTCCGATTTGATTGCAAGCAGGCGATTAAGGGCCGACACCAAGAAATGCCCAGAGCCCACGGCGACATCGGCAACGCGGATGTCATCAACAATTTCATTCGCTTCTGAAATATCTTCAATCTTGTCCGAGACATCTTCCAAATTTTCGCATTTCCAGGACTTTTTCTCGTTGAATTTCTGCACCACCGTCCGTTCCAGCACATCGCGGGCCATGTAGTCGGTGATGAACCCCGGCGTAAAGAAACTGCCGTCTTTGTAGCCATTGATTTTTTCGAAGATGAGTCCGAGAACCGACGCATTGATAAGCGTCTTGCTCGTAGAGGTCACGCCGCCTTGGGCATCGCTAGCGAAATTGTAAGCATCGAGGAACTTGAAGATGTAATCCAGATTCGGGAGCGAGCCTTTTGCGCGTTTGCCGCGTTCGTCCTTCAGGACGGTCTTGTTGAAAATTTCCATCTGGGCATCGGGAATGCCGCGGATTTTCAGGTGCTTTTCGTCTTCGGTCGGTTCAAACAGTGAACTATTCAGGTAAGGGACATTCGGGTAACGTTTGAGTACGTCTTCGTCGCGCTCCTCGATTTTCTTGCCAAGCACCTTGAAAAAGAAAATGTTCAGTTCGTCAAAGTTCGCTATTTTGTCTGTACTCATGAACCGGTACGATACATCGCCCTTCTGATACATGAGGATTTGCGATTCGACAAGTTTCAGGAACAGCAGGCGGTTCACCCATGTGATGCAGAGACGGAGTGCCATCGCCTCGCATTCTTCCTTGTTCGGGAAATCGTCTTCGAGCTGATAGATGGCACTTTCGAGGAGGCTTGCCTTGTCGCGATTTGCGGGCTTCTTGCGTTGAATGACTTTCTTGCCGCCCTTGTCTTCCTTTACTTCTTCGAGGCCGATGATGTGCAAGAGTTCCGCATAAAAGTTGCGGTCGAGACTGTTGCTGTCGTTTGCGAAAGGCTTCGCGAGGAGGGTTTCCGGGGAGAGGAATTTGAAAAGAGGGAGGAGTTTTTTAGATCCTTCGACTCCGCTTACGCTCCGCTCAGGATGACACGCTGCATTAGATTGCTTCGCTTCGCTCGCAATGACGTTTTTGCAAGCATCTTCCAAATTAAAATGCACGACGTTGATGTCGCAGGAGGCGAGGAAATCGTCGATGGCGGGTTTCGCGATTTCGTTGTAGAAATCGGAGGTCTTGTTGCCGCTCATCTGATTCGCCTTGAATTTCAGGAACTGATCGTATATCGGTTTCGTCTTGTTCCCAAAATAGCGGATAAAGTCTTTAACGTCGAAAAAATACCATTCGTCAAAATTCGTGATGGCGAGCCACTTGATTTCGTGATTGCCCGAATGCACGTATTCCAGCATAAAGTAATAGACGAGTTCCTGCAACGATTTTACGTTCGGATGCTCCGCCGAAAACATTTCTGCCGCATTCGTCGGCGACTTCGCTTCGATAATCACCGCAGGCTTTGCACTTGCCGTATTGCCGTTAAAAACGCACAAGTCTATCGGGCGGTTGACCTGCACCGAATAATCGGGTTCAAAAATCTTGCGTAAAAAGTTCCAGATTTCGCCCTTGTGGTATTCTTCGTCCTGTGCTACATTCCGCTTGCTGTAAAGATTCTTGAGCGAAAGCTTGAAATCCTCCATCTTTTCGACGGGAACAGGAAGCTTGAGAAACGCGGAATTGACGGACTTTTTAGGCGAAATGAACTTGATTGACATACAAGGGAAATATACCCTTTTTTGAAGACAAAAGATGGCAATCCTAAGTTTTTTGAGGCAAATCTCGTTTTTTTTGCAGTCGGGGCGTTGCGGGGTGTCCCCGCTAGAAGGGGTAGCGTATGCCACAGGGAGATCCCCGCCTGCGCGGGGATGACATGGGGCAGAAGCGAGGGGGAGACTTCCCCCTTCAAAAAAATCGCGAGGGCCTATTGACAAACTGTATTTTTGAATCTATATTTAGTGCACAAGTGTGTAGTCCTTGGCGTTTTTGACGCTTGTATGCCAGAGGAGTTGACGATGAAGAAAGATGTTGCGGCCAGTGCGGCCGGGGCCGAGATTTATTTAGCAATCCCCCACATTGCCCTATTGACAATTTGTAGCCGATTGGCTACATTATAGGAGGGCGAATGCTTCAAATCAAGAAAACGGAATACTTTTCCAAGTGGTATGGCAAACTCAAAGATGCGCGCGCCCGTGCGAAAATAAACCTCAGAATTGAACAGATTAAACTAGGTAACTTTGGAGATTTCAAATTTGTTGGCGAAGGAATATACGAGATGCGCATTCACTATGGGCCAGGATACCGCATCTACTACACGAAAAAAGACGACATTGTTGTGCTGCTGCTAGCGGGCGGCGACAAATCGACGCAACAAAAGGATATCGACAAGGCAAAGGAGTTGAACAATGAAAAAAAGTGATGCAGAAGTTTCTGATTTGGATGTCGCAGACCTTCTTAAAACAGAAGAAGATGTAAAACTCTTTTTGGAAGAAGCCCTTGCCGAAAATGACCCCGTCCTCTGGCAACATGCCATTGGAGATGCAGCCCGGTCAATCGGAATGGCAAAAATCGCCGAGTCAGCGGGCCTGAATCGAGAAAGCTTGTACAAGGCGCTAAGAGAAGACGCGCATCCGAGATTTGATACCATCATGCGTGTGCTGAAGGCTATGGGCTTAAAACTCTGTATAACGCCCTGTACAGTCGCCGAGAAAAAGGCCGTGTACAAAGTTTAACTCCCAGCACCAGAAAAGGTGGTATTATGGATCGCGAATATATACCATCCGCGGGGTAAAGGTGATGCTCGATGCCGATTTAGCGGAGATTTACGTTTACGCATCCGGTTGTTGACCGTCGTGCGCTTTCCATGCGCATTCCGTCACCTGCATATCCGTAAATCGAGCCGTGAAGCTGGAATTTTCCGGGCTGCATGCATATATGCCAAACCGAATTTTTCCGGCTCCTTCGAGCATGTGGCAAATCCGCATTTGAGAAAACTGCACCCCGTCTCGAGAACATTCTATGCAGTAGTCATCTTCGCGCCTGCTGAGCCTATACCACATGGATTTTACGTCTGCAGGAATCGCGGTCGTCGCCCAGTCTGAATACCCGCGGTTTGTCACGACGGAACCCAGGTGCTGGAATTTTTCATTCTCATATTCGACCGACGCCTTGAGCCAATTTTCCGAATCCAGATACAGCGCCACCCCGCACTGGTCGAAGCGACGATGACTTTCGGAAAAATCGGTTTTGGCGACAAAGGAAAAGAACTTTTCTTCTGTTTCAATCTGCAGAACCGGAGCGTTATCATTTCTGAAATGATAGTAGGTCCTTTGCCAAAGGTCCGTATGCGGGGCGGTCACAATTTCGACGCTTTCCTGATTGATGCTGTAGTTCCGGGGTTCCCTGACCCATTTCATTTTAGAAATACCAAACATTTCTGTAGCCTTTGAATTTGTCCCTATCCGAATTTATTCCAACATTTTTCCAAGTTCATACCTAATCCACTGCGATATGCTTTGTTGCTATAATCTATAAAAACAGCTAGAGATTGCCAAGCCATCTCGCCCAGCGCCAAGACATTCTATATTTATCAAAAAATGGATCCCCTCCCTGACGGTCGAGGATGACAACAAACAAACCTGCAACGAGTTTATTATGGAAGAGACTTTCAAGACCAGAGGCGTTTGCGCGACGACCATCCAGTTCACGCGCGACGGCGACAAAATCAGAAACATCCGCTTTACGGGCGGATGCAACGGCAACCTGAAGGCGATTGCAAAGCTCTGCGAAGGCATGAGCGCCGAAGATATCGCGGCAAAGCTCTTGGGCAACACCTGCGGCGGGAAGCCAACTTCGTGCGCCGACCAGCTCGCCCGCGCCGTCCTCGGGAAAGAAGCGTAATGTCTTAAACATTACCGTTTCTTGAATACGACGATTTCGGCATCGGCACCGTTCTTGCCGTATTCGCTCACGAGAATGTAGTGTTCAACGCCAGCACCTTCACGAGCGCCTTCACAATCGATTCCAGGAATAAAAAAACTAAATTTACGCCCGTTTTCAAGGTACTGCATGGCGGCATCAAAGACGAACATCGATATGTTGAACGGGCCCCTCGGGAGAAAAATCCTGAGGTTTGCCATCCCTATCGCCCTGAGCAGCATTTTCCAGCAGATGTTCAACCTGGCGGACGTCGCCGTGGTGGGCCAGTTCGCGGGCGACAAGGCCCTCGCGGCCGTGGGTGCGAACACGTTCGTCATCAACATGCTCATCAACCTGTTCGTCGGGATTTCCGTGGGCGCGAACGTGGTGGTGGCCAACTCCATCGGTGCACGCAGCTACCGCTCCGTGACCCGCAGCGTCCACACGTCGGTGATGGTGGCGTTCTTCAGCGGGATTTTCCTTTCGTTCGTGGGAATCTTTTTTGCAAGGCCGATTCTCGAACTGATTTCAACGCCCGAAGACGTTTTGGACATGGCGGTACTTTACCTGCAAATCTACTTTGCCGGCATGCCCTTCGTGATGATTTACAACTTCATCGCCGCCATCCTGCGCAGCAAGGGCGATACAAAGCGGCCGCTTTACGTGCTCATGGTGGCGGGCGCCGTGAACGTGGCGCTGAATTTGATACTTGTAGCGGGCTTTGGCATGGGTGTATCGGGCGTTGCGATTGCGACGGTCATCGCCAACGTCATCAGCGGAATCACCTTGTTCTACATGCTCCTGCACGAGGTAGGGCCTTTCAAGCTGGAGTTCTGGAAGTTGCGCGTGACGCCCTTCTTCTTGAGCCGCATCTTGCGCGTGGGGCTCCCGACGGGGCTTCGCGGCGTCGTATTCTCGTTCAGCAACGTGTGCCTGCAATCGGCCATCAACAGCCTCGGTTCTGCGACAGTGGCGGCCTCGTCCATCGCCCTCAACTACGAATTCGTGGTGTATTACTGGCTGAGTTCGTTCTCGCAGGCTTGCGTGACCTTCGTGGGGCAAAACTTCGGCGCAAAGAATATGGAACGCTGCCGCCGCACGGTCCGCTGGACACTCCTGCTCGGTTGCTCCACCACCATCGTATTGAGCGCTCTCTGCTGCATTTTCGCAAGGCCCATGTTGAGCGTATTCACGTCCAATACCGAAATCATCGAAATCGCATCCATCCGCATGTACGTGGTGGTGGGGCTCTTGGCCATCAACGTTTTTCTGGACGTATTTTCGGGAGCGCTTTCGGGAATGGGCAAGTCCCTGCCGCCAGCGCTCACCTGCATGGCAGGCGTTTGCGGCATCCGCATCCTCTGGGTGATTTTTGTGTTCCCCAGGTACAACTCGTTTGCCTCGCTGATGGTCGTCTACCCCATCAGCTGGGTCATCACGATTGCAGTCATCGCGGGGATATATTTCTACAACGTCAAACGGCTGAAGTTCTAGCCGACTAACTCAGGTCCACGTCGGGAGCGATGTGCACGCTGTATTCGGGGAAGGCTTCGCCGATTTCCTTGGTGAGGGTCGCAACGCCTTCTTCGGGCGCAACGGCGAAACTCATGACCACATCGAAGCGGAGTGACTTTTCGGCAACATCCACGTAGAATCCGTGCATCTGGAGCGCCCATTCGTGGGACTTCACGATTTTCAAGACATCGCTGCGGATTTTGGAGGCTTCGTCGTTCTTGGTGTTGTACGAATAAACTCCCACGCCCGCGAGCAGGATTCCCGTTTCCTTGAACACCCGGTGTTGCAGCTTGCGCGTAAGCACGTCCAGTTCCTCGACGGTCATGGTGTCGGGCAGTTCCAGGTGCACCGAGCCGATGGACTTGTTCGGGCCGTAATCGTTCAGAATCAAGTCGTAGGCGCCGCGTACGGGTTTTTCGGAGGTGAGGATTTTTTTGATTTCCTTGGCGGTGTCGCCGTCAGTGCGCTTGCCGAGAATATCGTCCAGCGTATCCTTGAGCATCTCGATGCCGGACTTGATGATGAACAGCGAAATCAGCACGCCCACGTAGGCTTCGAGCGAAACGCCCGTCGTCACGAACACGATTGCAGAAGCAAGCACCGACGCAGACAAGATGGCGTCGAACAAGGCATCGGCACCGGAGGCCACAAGCGCACCGGAATTCACGCGTTCGCCCTGGCGTTTAACATACTTGCCGAGCACGAGCTTTACCACCACGGCGGCGGCGATAATCACCAGCGAGACCGTAGAATAGTCGGCGGCTTCTGGGTGGATGATTTTCTTGACGGATTCTACGGCGGATGTTCCGCCCGCGTACAGCACGATGGCGGCCACGATCATGGCGCTCAGGTACTCGATGCGTCCGTAACCAAGCGGATGCTTTTTGTCGGGAAGTTTATTCGCAAGTTTTGCGCCCACGATGGTAATTACCGAGGAGAGCGCGTCGGAGAGGTTGTTCACCGCGTCGAGGGTGACGGCGATGGAACCCGTGATAAAGCCGATGGCGGCCTTGAATGCCGAGAGCACCACGTTTGTAGCGATGCCAACGATGCTCGTGCGCACGATGACCTTGCTGCGATTTTCAATTTCATTGTCTATCATACGGTCTCCTGACGACTTCGTGTCATTTCAAGAATAGCGAAAGCTTGCCGAAGTCAAGTATCGTGATGAACACGAAGAAGCTGATGAAGAACGCGGCAGCCACATTTTGAATGACCGTCTGCGTCTTGGTAGAAAGCGGCTTGCCGCGCAGCTTCTCGATTCCGAGGAACATGAGCAGGCCGCCATCGGTAATCGCCAGCGGGAGCAGGTTCATTACACCCAGGTTAATGCTGATGAGCGCAAGGAGCATCAGGAATTCCTGGAAACCGCTCATCCACACGTTGCCCATCACGGCGACAATGGAGACCGGCCCGGAGAACGCGTCGACCTTCACCTGCCCCTGGAACATGCGCTTGAAGTAGCGGAAGATGCTCGTAGTCATTTTCCAGCTGGTGGCACAAGTCTTGGTAAACGCCTCGACAGGGCCGCGGCGCACAATCTTCGTTTCGCGGAAGAGCACGTAGCCCATCTGGATACCGACCATGTAGCGTTTGTATTCCTCATTGTACACAGGAGTGAGCGGCTTGGTAAGCGTGTCGCCATCGCGGATGACGGTCACATTGACAGTTTCACCCTTGCTCCCGTCAATGATGCGCACCACCTCCTCGTAACGGGAGATGTGCTCGCCGTTGATCTCGAAAATCGTGTCGTTCTGCTGAATGCCCGCATTCGCCGCGGCGGAACCTTCAACAGGCGGGAGGCGCACGATGACGCGGTTGCGCGGGTAGATGCCGATGTCACCAATGCCCATCTTGATTTCGGAACCGGTAGAATCCTGCGCGGGAATCACGAGTTCTTCGGGAACGACAGTAATGGCGAGCGGTTCGCCACCGCGATGTACCGTGAGGGGGACGTTCGCCCCGAGGCTCACGCCAATCTGCTCGCGGAAATCGTCCCAGCCCTGCGTGGGCTTGCCGTTCATCTCGGTAATGGTATCGCCCGGCTGTATGCCCGCGGCGAGTGCCGGAGAATCCTTCGCGACAAAGCCCACGATGAGCTCGTTTGTCGCAGGTTCCTGCACGCCCACCATGTAGAGGACCATCAGGAGCGCAAACGCGAACACGATGTTGATGAACGGGCCCGCAAACGCAATCGCGGCGCGCGCCCCCACGGACTTCGCCACGAAATCGCGTTCGTCGGGAACTTCGCCCTCCTCGAGCGTGTCGGGATTTTCCCCCGCCATGGCCACGTAGCCACCGAACGGGATAGCCGAAATGCAGTATTCCGTCTCGCCCCTTTTGATGCGGATGAGCTTTTTGCCAAAGCCAACGCTGAACGTGTTCACCTTGACGTTATTCCACTTGGCAACCAGGAAGTGGCCAAGTTCATGAATAGTCACAAGGAAACTGAGCGCAAGGAGGCCCAGGATGAACATCACGACGTTGGAGAAAATGGATTCCATTACAGGACAATGTAGTAAAAAACAAAGATCCCCGACCAGGTCGGGGATGACATTACGTTTAGTGCAGCCTGTTGCCGCGGGGCGATGCCCCTCGCAATGACAATATGGTTTACCGCAGCCTGTTGCCGCGGAGGTCATAGCGTTTGCCGTTTTTCTCGACGACAAGCTTGAAATCCTTCACGCGGAGGCGCGGTGTTGCATCGCCCTGCATTGCGGCAGGCACAACCTCGCGAATTGCGGTAGTCGCGCTGGAACTGGCCGGATTCCACGGGTTCCACTGCGACGAGCTGGACTGCGGCGGCTGCCACTGCGAAGAGCTCGAAGCAGGCACCGCGCTAGAAGAACTAGAGCCCTGCGGGGCGGAACTGGACGAAGACTGCGCCGTCGCATTTTTCCTCGCGACTCCTGCAGCGGCAAAGTCGGGAGCGAAGCCCGCGTTTATCGCCTCGAGAGCGCCCGCCAAGTAGGCAAGCGGGGCATTCCAGTTGATGGCGACCTCGTTCGTTGCATAACTGCAGCGCTGGTCGGTATAGGCCGTTGCTGCCTGACCTGTCCTGTAGTCGGCGCACTTCCATTCTGCAGCGGAGCCGACATCCTCGCCACCGGGCTGCGGGCCACCCACGAGCATTCCCGGGATAGGCTCAGTTACGTTATCCGAAGTACTCGGGCGGTGGTGCGGCATCATCGGAGACTTGGTGCCATAACCCGTCACAAAAGACATGTCGAGCGGGTTCTTGCCGAGCAGGTAATCGAGCACCTTGAGCGCTGCGGCATAATACTTCTCGTCGCCGGTGAGGTAGTAGGCATGCAAGAGCCATACCCCCTGATTGGAGGCCACGGCGTTTGAACCCCACACAAAATCGTCCTTCGCCATCACCACGCCAAAACCGGACTTGGTGCGGTTCACGAAACCGTCGGCGGTCGAAAGGATTTTCTGCTTGGCCTCGCCCGCATCACTAAAAACAGACGCATGAGTCGCCTTGCCGTAGGTGGCAATTCCCTTCATGTCGCCCCAGTAGGAGATATACTCCGTGGTACCCGACTGCTTGTACGACCCGTCGTTTGTCGTAATGGCAAGTTCCGTGCCGGCGAAAAGTTTCTCGTCGCTCGCGTTATTGCCTTCGTAGGCACCGGTCGACACATCGGACGGGTTTGCCGTGAAGTGCACGTTTATGTTGTTCGAGCCCCAGGCATAGGCCTTCTTCGCCGCCTCCAGGCACTTGTTTGCGTAGTTCGAATCGAACGGTTTGTACACGCGGGCGGCAACAGCCATCACGCCCGCAAAGTCAAAAGCGGCCTCGGCGCTCTTGCCGATAACGTAAAGCTTCAGGTTGTCCTGCGCAGGCATCACGTCGCCCGGGAACCCGAGAGACGTAAGCTTGTGGTACACACTGCCGTCATTCGCCTGCATGGTAAGCATCCAGTCCAGGTTCCACTTGATTTCGGCAAGCAGGTCCGGGAGGCTGCCCTCTGCAGGGATATTCCACTTGAGGCTCTTGAAGTAATTCGGGAAGTGCTCGTAAAGCGAGAGAAGCGTGTAGGTGGTAATGCCCGAGTTCACGATATAGCGGCCGTAGTCGCCTGCATCGTACCAGCCCTTGGTAGACTGGATAGAGCCCGAACCGGCGGAGTTATGGAGTTCCACCGTAGAATTCGTGTGCCCCGCGGCACGGCTCCACTTGCCTGCATACTGACTCTCGAGAGCCATCGATGCGCGCTGGTAGTAGAACCACTTGGCGGCAGCCTTGAGCACGTCCTCGAACGTGTTATCCTTGACCACCAAATCCTGGCGGAGTACCTGGCCGCCCACCTTGATGGAGTACTTGCCGGCGGTCTTGAGTTCAGAGAAATCCACGAGTTGAACATTCTGCCCGCTCGCATCCCAGTAAGATGCTGCCCCCGGAGTCACGGAAAGGGCCGTCTGGCCAGACGCGTTCACGATTTCGACATTGCCCGAGGCGCCCACCAGCGAGAACTGCTTGGGGTCGGAAGGGCGGTAACCCACCTGGTTTATGTAGGCATTGGCTGCAAAGGCCGTCGAAACACCGGCGGCAACGGTCGCGGAAAGCACGACCAACTTGATTCTATTCGTTTTCAAAACATCCTCTCTTGCGCAAGAAAAGTTGTCATACACCTGAACACAATATAAGGAAAGGCGGCCCGTATAGGACCGTCTATTAAAGAATTATAAACCAAACTGTATCAAGTGTTTTACTTTTTCACAAAAAGGAACAATCTTTTGTTGTATAAAAAAACAACCCTTTTGCCATTTTCAGGGCAAAAGGGCCATTCAGGATAACACGCTTTTGTAAAATTACTTTATCAGCGAAGCGGTGAGCCTGCGGGCTTCGGCGTCGGCTTCGAGAACCTGGTCAAGCGTGAGGTGGCCGGTCACGTCCGGAGCCTTTTCCATCACCATTTCCACGTATTTCGGGATATCGGTGAACTTGAGGTTCCCCTTGAGGAAGCGGTCAACGAGCACCTCGTTTGCGGCGTTCATCATGGAGGGCACGATACCGCCACGGCGGCCCGCCTCGAACGCGAGGGCAAGGCAACGGAACTTCTTGAAATCCGGTTCAAAGAACGTGAGTTTTGCAAGCGTCGGCAGGTCGAGGCGCTTTGTTTCGAGACGCAGGCGGTCGGGCCACGTGAGCGCCACCTGGATGGGAATGCGCATGTCGGGAGCGCCGAGTTGCGCCATCAGGGAGCCGTCGCGGAACTGCACGAGCGAATGCACCATGGACTGCGGGTGAACGACAACCTTAATTTGTTCGTACGGGATATGGAACAGGAAGTGCGCTTCGAGCACTTCGAGGCCCTTGTTCATCATGGAGGCGGAATCAATGGTAATCTTCTTGCCCATGCTCCACACGGGGTGATTGAGCGCGTCGGCCACCGTGATGGTTTCGAACTTCTCGATAGGCCATTCGCGGAAGGGACCACCCGAGGCGGTGATTTCCAAAAATTCCACTTCGCTTTCGCGCTTGCCGCCTTCGAGGCACTGGAAGATGGCGCTATGCTCGGAATCGATGGGAGTGATAAACGACTTCGGGTTTTCCGCAAGCTTGTCCCAGATGACGGGGCCAGCCATGACCATCGTTTCCTTGTTCGCGAGGGCCACGTGCTTGCCGTGCTCGATGGCGGTAATGGTCGGGAGGCAGCCCACCGCACCCATGAGCGCGTTGATGATGATATCGGCCTTCGGGTCGGCGGCGAGTTCGCACAGGCCATCCATGCCGGCGAGCACCTTCATACCGAGAATCCCTTCGAGTTCCTTCGCGGCGTTCGGGTCGAACATGCACACGCGTTCCACTTTGTACTTGCGCACGATTTCGGCAACCTTCTGCACGCTACTGTTCGCGGCGACCGCATACAGGTTAAAAATGTCGGAATGTTGCAGGATGACATCGACGCTGGACGTACCGATGGAGCCTGTGGCACCGAGAAGGACGACGTTTTTCATAAAATGCCTCTTTTGTTTTTCAAAAAAATAGAAATTAATATTCGGGCTTTTCGCGCGAATTCGGCAATTGTCCACACATCTACTAAAATTTACAGACGCATTCGACATTTTTAGATTATTTTAAAAGCGGGTAATGGTTATGGACTCGAAGGAGGTGCGCTATGCGCATGCGCTTTTCGGGTGTTTTAGCGGCGTCGATAATCGCCGCTGGGGTGTTCTGGAGCTGCTCGGAATCTTCCGACGGCGTTTCTGTTCCAGAGGGTGAACTCTCTTCCAATTCATTTGCAGGCAATACCGGCGACTATCCGGGAGACGAACTGTCTTCGGGAGGGATGCCCGCAGTTTCTTCGGGAGAATTGCCCGCGGCCTCATCGGGCGCGGAGCCGACAAGCGCAGGCTCGGCGCCCAGTTCGAGCACGAACATTGCAGGCTCGAGCGGGAACGTTCCCGGCAGTTCGGGCGGTTTCGGGCCCGGCAGTTCAAGCAGCACCGGCGCGGGTCCGGAATACTCCTACGTGGCACCGGCCACCTTCTCCGACACCGTAAACGGCGCGGTATTCAGCATGGTGTATGTCGCGGGGGGCACGTACACGCGCGGGTGCGACAACTGCGCCGAGCAGGACAAGATTTACGAGACGCCTGCGCACAAAGTAACGGTAGACGCCTACCACATCGCGAATACCGAAGTCACCATCGGGCAATGGAACGCAGTGATGGGCGGCAAGAAAAACACCTGGGAATCGGACAAGGCACCCAAAATCGGCGTAAGCTGGTTCGACGCGAACAGTTTCGCCTGCAAACTCGGGCAACTTTCGGGCCACCAGTACCGCCTGCTGACCGATGCCGAATGGGAATTCGCGGCACGTGGCGGCAAGGACGGCGTTGCAGACAACTTCAAGTTTTCGGGCAGCAACAGTGTCGATGACGTGGCATGGTATTCCGAGAACAGCGGCGGCAAGGCGCACGACGTGGCAACCAAGAAACCGAACAAGCTCGGGCTCTACGACATGAGCGGGAACTCGTGGGAATGGGTGTACGACTGGCTCGTGGGCTATACCGCGGGCGACAAGGTAAATCCGGTGCAACTCACGGGTAGCGGGAACAAGACGCGCCGCGGCGGGAGTTACGGCGAACCGGCGGAATTCGCGCGGGTGAGCCGTCGCGCCATCCGCAGCCGCGATGGCGCCGCCGACATGGGTTTCCGTATCGGCATGTCGGCGGAACTCCCACCGGGCATGGTGAACCCCTGCGAAGCGGCGAACCCCTCGGCTGCAGCCTGCCAGGGCGACAAGAACCGCGACTGCCGCCTGATTACCGCGGCCGATGAGGCATGGATAAGCGACGACTACACCGTAGTCATCGCCGAAGACGGCAACGCTGTAGTATCGGGATTCCCGAACGTGTCGGGGCAATGGTACACGCTCAATAACCGTAGCTTTAACGTGGTCACACGGAGCGGCACTAAGACATACGCCTACTACATCTTTAGCCAGGACGAAATGACGATGATCAGCGACGACGGCATTCCCTACCGCCTGTATCGCCGCTCCATGAGCGAGGCGAAAAACAAGGTCACGCTCACATCCGCAAGCAACCCGAAAACACTTGCACAGCTAATTGCCGCAGTGGAACCCGAGCGCCTCGTGACCGACGAGCAGCTCGCCCACCCCGACACGAGCGTGCGCGACCCGCGCATCGCCGCCGCGAGCGGATACACCTGGTTCTTCGACGGACGTTGCTGCGGGGGCAACCACAAGTACCGTTTCCATCTCGATAAAAACGGTGACGCCGAATTCGTGGTGATGGACTACGACGACACGCATCACGAGAACATCCTCGCGAAGGGGCGCTGGTTCACCGTCGGGAACATCGGGCTACACATCGTCCTGAACGGCAAGTACTTCAACTACCTCTACACCGCGGGCGAACGCACCATGAGCTACAGCGAGTACATGCCGGCAGGGCCCATATTCTGCCACATCTCGTTCCAGAGCTACGAACGCGGGGACTTCCGCATTTTCAACAAGACCGTATTCGACGACAAGATCAAGCGACCGCGCGGCTTCAACGGTGAAAACCCGGTGTACGAGGCGGGCGAATACCAGTGGGGTTCATGATGCGCGCCTTCACTCTCGCCATCTTCACTGCAGGCGCATTCGTTGCCTGCAACGATTCGGGCACGTCGTCAACCGACACGCAGCCAACCGAAATTGAATCGAGCGCAGACGGCCTTGACATTTCTGACTCCGACAAATTGTTTGGGGGGTCATCTGCGCAAGATTCACCGGAAGGGCCTGTAGCCACCACATCCTCATCGGCCCTTCCGGCTCGCTTTTCCAGCGGGCAATACGACCCGCCGCACGCCTCTCCGGCAGAGTCTTCCTCTTCGGTGGAACCCTTTCCGGAATCTTCGAGTTCCGCAGAATCCTCCGGTTCCGCGCCCGCAGTAACGGAAATCGCGCTCGACAAGGACGGCTTCGCGACGGTCGCCGATGTCTACAGGAGTCTAGCGCCTAGCGAGAAGGCGGTTTTCATCATACGCCATTCCGAACGCGAAGACGCCGTGACCATCGAGACGGAACTCACCGCAAACGGCGTAAAGATGGCACAGGATTTGGGAGCAACACTCAAGAGCGACGAGGAATTCAGTTACATCACCTCGGGATTCGTGCGCACGAACGAGACTGCGAACAACATATCAAAGGGGCGCGGAGAAGCGAACCTCCCGAAGCTCATCACGAACTACGACATTACCGGCAACTGGTTCCTGAAAATTTCTGCGGACTCGCTCGCTCAATACGCCTCAAAGCTCGGCATGCAGGGCAGTTCCGTAGAACTCATGGCCCACTGGGCATACGGAGAACCCTACCCCGACGCACTCTACGAACTTGCGCCCCGCGCCCAGGAATTCATGGAGAAAGTCATCCTCAAGAACTTGCCCAAGTGGAAGCGCGTGAGCATCATGGTATCGCACGATATTTTCGTGATGCCCCTGGCCGTGTTCGGTTCCGGAGGGAAGGTCGCCCTCAAGTATCACGAGGACTATCACTGGATAAACTACATCGCAGGTCTCGCAGTCATCATCGACTCGCAGAACAACCTGCGGTATGTTCCCGTGAAGGGAGCAGATTCAGGAGTTATCGACTATCTCGCCATCTACATGGCGGAACACGGAATAAAGCGCTAGTTGTCCATGTTCTGGTAGAACAGGCAATCTTCCATAACCTTTTCGAAGAACTCGTCGCGGTTCACGTCCGTATAGGTCGTGTCGTCGTCTTCCATGTGGTACGCTTTCATATATGCCTTGTAATCCACCGTCGTCTCGTCAACCCAGGTATATTCGTCGATGTATTCCCAAGTTGAATACTTGTACTTCCAAACATTATCTTCTTTTGCGAAGTTGCAGCCCGCATCCAGTTTGCCGTCATCCTTCTTGCCACCGTTATCCGTAGCGGGATTGCTTTCCCCGGAAGTCGGATTGGAATCATCATCACCACAAGCAGCGAGAGTCATAGCAGCGGCGAAGGCAAAAACGAGAAACTTTTTCATTTTTCTTCCTTGACTTTTAGGCAATATTCTTGAAGAAATCCATCAGCAGCACGAGCATCGGGGCCGCGAGGTAGAAGGAATCGCAGCGGTCGAGCACGCCGCCGTGCCCCACGAACAGGTTGCCCGAATCCTTGGTGCCGCTCCAGCGCTTGAGGGCGCTCATCAGCAAGTCACCCGCCTGGCCCGCGACAGTAATCAGGAGCCCGAGCACGACCGCGAGCGTCCAGTCGAGCCGCACGTCGAAAACCGCAAGGGCGGAACTGCACTTGGCCCAGTAGGCGACCCACGCGATAGTTGCGACAGAACCGGCAATGGAGCCTTCCCAAGTCTTCTTGGGACTGATGTTCGGAGCGAACGGATGGCGTCCGAAGGGTCCCTTGCCTGCCGCAAACTTTCCGAAGAAATACGCGACCGTATCGCACAGCCACACGGAGGTCATCACGAGGATAAACGGATAGCAGTGTTCGAGACCCTGTCCGTTGCCCATCATCTGCACGTTGATACCACCCCAAAGTCCGAGGTAGAGCGGGGCCGCAAGGTGCATCACCATCCAGGGGAACATGTGATCGATTTCGACCTTCGCGTAGGCGATGGCGATATACAGGCCAAACACAATCATCGCCGTCATCCCGACAACGTAAGGCACGGCGGTCAGCCCGAAGAATCCGCCCGAGGCGAGCGCCCAGGCTAGCGTGAGGGCAAAGCTTGCCGCAAACGAGAGGTAGCGCATGTCGGGACCCTTGTACATCTTGGAGACCATGCCCGCCCATTCCCAGGCGCCCACGCCCGCAAGGAAGCACATGAGGCCAATACGGCTGTAGTCGCAGAACCACAGCAACACGAACACTATAGGAATGGCGATAAACGCCGTCAACAAACGCTGAGCCAAGTTACTCATGCAACACCTTCCCAAACCTTCTTTCGCGGGTTTTGAAAAACTCAACGGCCTTCAGGAACTCTTCCTTGGTAAAGTCGGGCCACAGCGTGTCCGTCACGTAGAACTCGCTGTAGGCGGCCTGCCAGAGCAGGTAGTTCGAAAGCCTGAACTCGCCACCGGTACGGATAACCAGGTCCGGATCGGGAGCGCCCTTCAAATACAAATTCTTCGCGAACACGTTCTCGTCGATGTCCTCGATCTTGAGCGTACCCGCCTGCACCTGCGTGGCGATGGCCTTCGCGGCATCCACGATTTCCAGGCGTCCACCATAGGATATGGCGAGGTTCAGCTGCATGCCGGTATTGTTCGCCGTCTTGTCGATGGCGGACTGGAGCGATGCGCGCGGCTTTTCGGGCAGGCGTTCCATGTTCCCGATAACCTTGAGCTTCACGTTCTTCTCCATGAGGTCGGGGATTTCCTTCACCACCATCTCGATGAGGAGGTTCATCAGGTAATCCACTTCCTTGCTGGGCCTGCCCCAGTTCTCGGAACTGAAAACGTAGAGGGTCATGTGCTCGAGCTTCAGGTTCACGCCGACTTCCACCGCGTCGATGGTGGCCTGCGTGCCCTTGCGGTGCCCGAGAAAACGTTCTAGCCCGCGGCTACGGGCCCAACGCCCATTGCCGTCCATGATAATCGCAACATGTCTGAGCTGGTTCGCCACGGCCGCCCCGGACTACACCTTGAGGATGTCCGCTTCCTTCTCGGCGAGAAGCGCGTCAATCTGCGCGATAGCCTTGTCGGTCGCCTTCTGGATTTCGTCCTGCTGCTTCTTGACTTCGTCTTCGGGCAGGTCCTTGTTCTTCTTGATGGCGTCGTTCGCATCGCGGCGGATGTTGCGGATTGCCACGCGGCCTTCTTCGGCATGCTTACGCACGATCTTCGCAAGTTCCTGGCGACGTTCCGTAGTGAGGATGGGGAGCGACACGCGGATGCAGTTGCCGTCCTTCATCGGGGTAAGGCCGATGTTCGCGGCGAGGATAGCCTTGTCAATCGGGTCCACCATGGTCTTTTCCCACGGGGTCACGAGAAGCATGCGCGGTTCGGGCACAGAGACCTTGGCCACCTGCGAAATCGGGGTCGGGGTTCCGTAGTAGTCGACGCGCACGTCGTTCAAAATCGCGGGCGTCGCCTTGCCGGCGCGGACCTTCGCAAATTCACGTTCGGTGGCCTCGATGGCCTTGTCCATTTTTTCGGTATAGTCTGCCATAGTTCGTTCCTAGTCACTAGTCATTAGTCACTAGTTAGTTAAGAGTTGATGGTTTGTTTCCGTAGTTAAATATAAGTAAAAATCCCTAGCAGTGGACCAGCGTGCCGAGGTCGCCTTCGATGGCCGCGCGGGTCAAATTGCCCTTTTCCATCTTGAACACGAAGATGGGCATGTTGTTTTCCATGCAGAGGGCGACGGCTGCGGTATCCATGACCTTGAGGCCGCGGGAAATGACTTCCTTGTAGCTGATGTCGTCGAAGCGGGTGGCTGTCGGGTCCTTGACCGGGTCTGCGGTGTAGATGCCGTCGACCTTGGTGGCCTTCATGATGACGTCGCATTCGCTTTCGATGGCACGAAGAGCGGCGCAGCTGTCAGTAGTAAAGAACGGGTTGCCCGTACCGGCGGAGAAAATCACCACAGAGCCCGCGGAAAGGAGCTTCAAAGCCTTGCGGCGGTCGAAGAATTCGCAGACCGGTTCCATGCGGATGGCGGACATCACCACCGAGTCGATTCCCTGCTTGTCGAGGGCGTCCTGCATGGCGAGGCCGTTCATCACGGTGCCGAGCATGCCCATGGCATCGCCCTGGGCGCGGTTCATGCCGCCTGCAGATGCAGAAATACCGCGGACAAGGTTGCCGCCGCCAATCACGAGCGCGACCTGCACGCCCTGCTTGACGATGGAGGCAATTTCGGATGCCATGTCGGAGAGAATAGTATTGTCGATACCGTGGCCCTTTTCGCCTGCGAGGGCTTCGCCACTGAGCTTCAAGAGAATTCTTTTAAATTTCATAGTCTACCAATTATTTGTTGCACCTTGTCATCCTGAGCGTAATGCCGCAAGGCATGAAGCCGAAGGATCCAGGCTCATGTTTCAGGGAAAATGTAATAAAATGCGGGGAGGAAAAACAAACAACAAATTATTACACGTCTTTAACACGGATTCTTTGCTACAGGCAACCGTTTCGTCCCAAAAAAGAATATATTAGTACCGGGTGTATGATTCTCGCAGAGGGATGTTTATGAAAAACAGGATTCCGTTTTTTAGTCTTATCGCATTGATGCTGCCCGCGATGGCGTTCGCCGACATCGTGTACCAGGGGAAGCGCGTCCAGGAATGGCCCGCCGAGGCCATGCCCACGTTCAACAACCGCACCCTCATGAAAACGACAGCGGTCACGACCAAGAGCCACTACGCCGCACCCAAGGGCAAAATCTACAGCCTTACCCTGCTCGTAGATTTCTCGGACCAGGCGGCTCCCGTTACGGTGAGCGACGTCGAGGAATGGCTCAACAAGGAAGGCTTCAACAGGGATGGCTGCAACGGTTCCGTGCGCGACTACTACCTCGACGTTTCCAACGGGCAGCTGGACCTCACGAACGAAGTCTACGGCTGGTACCGCGCAAAACATCCCAAATCCTGGTACGAAGGTTTGCAGGGATACTCGGGTTCCGATTCGCTGATGAAAGAAGTTTTCGCGTATTTCGATTCACAAGTCGATTTTTCACGTTACGACAACGACAAGGACGGCACCACCGAAGCCATAAACATCGTGTATGCAGGCCCCGGACAGACATGGGGGCAGGGCCTGTGGCCGCATTCCGGATGGTCCAGCGAAAGGCGTGACGGAGTAAAGCTCACGCACCACCAGATGACGGACATGCCGGGCAAGTTTTCGATATACGTCTTTGTGCATGAATCGGGGCACATGATTTTCGGCTGGCCGGACCTCTACTGGTACGGCGACTACTGCACCATGGGTAACCGCGCAAACGACCTGAACCCGGTGGCGATAAACGACTTCTACCGTGCGGACCAGGGCTGGATTCCGTTCGTGGACATCACGAGCGACGATGTAGACAACGTAACAGGCCTCGAGGTCACGAAACCGGGTGAATTCTGCTACCGCTACAAGAACCCCGCAAGGCCGAACCAGGAAGGCCTCGTCTGGTCTTACGTACAAAACAAAGGTCGCAACAAGGTACTCGCCGGGAGCGGGCTCTTGATGCAACACTACGATTTTTCGATTGAAGGCAATTCCGCTGCAGACAAGCTCGGACTCCGAATCGTGCACGCGAACGCCGCAGGCAAATCAAGCGACAATCCCGGCGACCAGTGGCCAAGCCCGGGCAGCACCGCCAACACGTTCTTCAAGAGCGGAACCAACGCGGAATTTTCAGATGACGCCTACCCCGCTATCCGCTGGTATAACGGTTCCAAGACGGGATTGAAAATCACCGACATCGGGACGCCCGGAGAGACGCTCACGTTCTGCATCGGCGAGAACTGCACCGAGCCTTCGTCCAGTTCGTCGGAGCCTGCATCCAGCAGTTCTGTCGAAATCACCGTCCAGAAAATCGCGCTCGAAACGACACTCCCGATAAGCGACAACTATGCGCCCGTAACGCTCGACCTGAACGGCAATGAAGTTGCGAGCATCTTCGGAATCAAGCGGACCGAAATTGAAGACAAAGTAGAATTCTATGGCGTAGAACCCGACGGAACGCTCAACAGCCAAACGACCGGCGAAGGCACCGGCCACTGGTTTGACAAGGACGGCAAAATCGCGACCTGGGACCCGAACGGCACCAGCATCGTGTTCTCCAACGTGGACCTTACGACCATGACCACGAAAATCGGCCACATGCCGAACAAGGTCAAGGGCGGGGACACCTTCACCATGCGTCAAGCGCTCGTTTACGGGAGCAAGCAGGTCACCTTCGAAATCAAGGTGACAATCGAAGGTGGCACCACCATCATCCGCAATATAGAGAAGGCTCGTTACGGCAAGCCCGGGAACAGGATATTCAACGTGCTCGGCCAGCCCGTAGGGGTGCGCAACGCCAACGGCACCCTCCCCGACCTGCCCAAGGGCGTTTACGTGGAAGTGGCAAAATAGAAATCGCTATGCCAGGACGCTATTGAGCAGGTTCCGCACCGATTCCATGACCGTTTCAAACGGAATCCCCTTGGCATAATTAAATGTTTTGCAATACTTTTCCCATAAGCGGCGAACATTGTCGCTTTGTGAGATAACATCCAAACGCTGAGCATATTCCTGCGTCACAATATCCATCGTTTGGCGGTGTTTCGAGGTAGCAAGTAAGGCGCGCTTCAACATTTCGACATCAAACCCAACAGACTTTGTCAGCATGTGAACATCATAGTAATCGCGCGGGCGTGTATTGAACGCGCCCCTCGTCACGATGGTTTCCAGCTTTTCAGCCAGCACCGTTTCAATGGGGTAAGAATACACAAGGAAAAGTTCATCAGAAAAAATTTTTCTATATCCAAATATTGCTGGCGCCGGAACAATTGAATCGCCTGTCGTAATATCAATAAAAAGAGGCGTCACTACAGATTCAAAAAAAGCATTCATTCTCAAACAATATCCACCATAGGCATCATCTTTTCTTATAGCATCCGAAGATACAATTTCAAACGTAACACAATCATTCAAATCAATCTTTATAATTTCCTGCATCGCTTCAATAATTTTATCATAGGACATCGGATAGTTGACGATTGTCGTATCGATATCCATCGTTGTACGTTTATCCAAACCAAGAATTAAGGATAAAAGCAAACCACCTTTGATTACAAAGTTTGATGCATATCTTGAGCGAGCAATTCTTTCGGCAAGTCGTTCAAACATAAAATTCTGCATAACAACTTGCGCAGAAATTGCATTGTATTTTGCATAAGCATTTATTTTAGCCTTAAGCCGAGTCGCATTCGGAGTACGTTGTTTCAAATAAGCACCTCCATGTACTGTTTTATTGTCGGATAAATAGACATTGTGGTTGAATATTCGTAGAGTTTAAACAAATCTTTCTGAACGGAACGAGCATAGTTTTTTATAGCGGCAACAACCGTTTCTTCGTCGATGCGTCGACGGCTCCGAACAATATCGCAAACTGTCCGTTCGGCATCATAACAGGGGACATCGTTTCCGAACGTCGTTTTGCGACGGGTTAGGCCTAATTTGAAATAAGTTGGCCGGATGTAAAAGCATGAGCACTGTTCCTTGACGGGTTTTGGAAGAACCCTATTGGACGGAACAGTCACCGATTGTTTGAAAGGAGTCCTTTCGGCAAGGCCGTTCAAAAAAAGAGCACTTTCATGCGAAAAAACTATATTCGGATTTTGTAAGTACAACGCAAACACATCGTCAATAATTGAGTCTGGCAAGGCATACAGGCCGTGCCTAACACGGATTAGTTTATTTTGCTCAACGTATTTAGCAAGCATGGTCTTTGAGATTCCATAACGAACGGCCTGCGCCGTAGTCAACATATCTCCGTTCCTTTTTGCCGCATCTAAAATTGCTTTTTTCATGATACTACCCCCGAGAAAGTTTACTTTTATAACGAAAATATACAACTTTTCGTGTAAAAAGTAAACACAACTCACACACTTATTTTCAAGTTTAAGTGTGCAAGATGTAAATTCATTCATTGACAGGCGGGCATTCATGCCACAAATATACGCCCGACAGGTATTTTGGCGCAATAGGTCGAAACGGGGGACAAAAACGCCGGTCAGCGATTTTATTACAAAAAAACGTCAATTTTCTTATGCGGAGATGACGTGGGAAAGACCTCTACTGGAGGTCGGGGCGAGGCACCCGATAATTTCTATCTTGTACACAGCAAAACATAAAACGTAAATTCAACACTATAAGGATATAATGAGTCTTAAAATCGTTGTGCTTGCTAAGCAAGTACCTGATACACGAAACGTGGGCCCCGATGCCATGACGGAGCAGGGAACCATCAATCGTGCCGCATTGCCCGCGGTCTTCAACCCCGAAGACCTGAACGCCCTGGAGCAAGCCCTTCGTTTGAAGGACCAGTTCCCGGGTTCCACCATTTCTGTGCTGACGATGGGTCTCCCGAAGTCTGCCGAAGTTATCCGCGAAGCTCTGTACCGCGGTGCCGACGAAGGTTTCGTGGTGACGGACCGCCCGCTCGGTGGTGCTGACACTCTCGCTACGAGCTACACGCTCGCCCAGGCCGTCAAGAAGATTGGCGACTACGACATTATTCTCGGTGGCCGCCAGGCTATCGACGGCGATACCGCACAGGTCGGTCCGCAGATTGCAGAAAAGCTGGGCCTCACCCAGGTGACCTACGCCGAAGAAATTCTCTCCCTCGACGAAAAGGCCCGCAAGGTCGTGATCCGCCGCCACATCGACGGTGGCGTGGAAACGGTGGAAGCACCGCTCCCGCTGGTCGTGACCGTGAACGGAAGTGCGGCCCCGTGCCGTCCGCGCAACGCAAAGCGCCTCATGAAGTTCAAGAATGCGACTGTGGTTGCCGAACGCAAGCCGGAAGATGCCGAAAAGTACGAAGCCCTCATCGCGAAGAAGCCCTACCTGAACATTCCGCAGTGGGGCGCCGCCGACATCGACGCAGACCCTGCCCAGATCGGTAAGGCCGGTTCTCCGACGAACGTGAAGGCTGTCAAGAACATCGTGTTCAAGGCGAAGGAAAGCCGCACGCTCACAGCAAGCGACGCCGACGTCGAAGGACTTATCAAGGAACTTTTAGACGGGAAGATTATTGGCTAGCCTATGAATAACGTATTTGTATATTGCGAAATTGAGGGCACGACCGTTGTCGATGTTTCCCTCGAACTTTTGTCCAAGGGCCGCAAGCTCGCCAACACGCTCGGCGTTCAGCTCGAATGCATCTGCGCAGGCAAGGGCCTCGACGGAATTGAAAAGCAGGTGTTCCCCTACGGTGTGGACAAGGTCCATGTGTTCGACGCCGAGGGGCTCTTCCCCTACACCACCAACCCGCACGCTTCTCTCGTGGTGAACCTCTTCAAGGAAGAGCAGCCGCAGATTTGCCTGCTGGGTGCAACGGTGATTGGCCGTGACCTCGGCCCGCGCATCTCCAGCGCCATGCACAGCGGCCTTACCGCCGACTGTACCGAACTCGAAATCGACAGCTTCGAAATGAGCATCGGCGGCGTGAAGAAGTTCTACGAAAACCAGCTCTGCCAGATTCGCCCGGCGTTCGGCGGCAACATCGTCGCTACCATCGTGAACCCGGAACACCGCCCGCAGATGGCGACGGTGCGCGAAGGCGTGATGAAGAAGGAAATCGTGGACCCGAACTACAAGGGCGAAGTCATCAAGCACGACGTGGCTAAGTACGTGCCGGAAACGGAATACGTGGTCAAGGTGCTGGAACGCCATGTGGAAAAGGCCAAGCACAACCTCAAGGGTGCACCCATCGTGGTCGCCGGTGGTTACGGCATGGGTTCCAAGGAAAACTTCGACATGCTGTTCGAACTGGCGAAGGAACTCCACGCCGAAGTGGGCGCAAGCCGTGCCGCTATCGACGCGGGCTTTGCCGATCATGACCGCCAGATTGGCCAGACCGGCGTGACCGTACGCCCGAAGGTGTATATCGCCTGCGGTATCTCCGGCCAGATTCAGCACCTCGCCGGCATGCAGGATTCAGGAATCATCATCTCCGTGAACTCCGACCCCGACGCCCCGATCAACGCTATCGCTGACTACGTGATCAACGGCACCGTCGAAGAGGTCATCCCGAAGATGATCAAGTATTACAAGGCAAACAACAAGTAGGCGTTATGGCGAATTTTTACACAGACCATCCAGAGATTAAGTTCAACCTTGAAAGCTCTCCTTTGATGCAGCGCATCGTGGAACTCAAGGAAAACGGCTACGCCGACAAGGACAGCTTTGACTATGCGCCGGAAGACTACGCCGACGCGATAGACAGCTACAACCGCGTGCTCGAAGTCGCAGGCGACATCACCGCGAACACCATCTTCCCGAACTCCGAAGACGTGGACGCCGAAGGCCCCCACTGCGAAGACGGCCGCGTGCGTTACGCAAGCAAGACCTACGAGAACCTGGAAGCCACCCGCAAGGCTGGCCTCAACGGTGTCACCATGCCGCGCCGCTTCGGCGGCCTCAACTTCCCGATTACCGCCTACACGGCCATCAACGAAATGATCGCCTCTGCAGATGCCGGTTTCGAGAACATCTGGTCCCTCCAGGACTGCATCGAGACCTTGTATGAATTCGGCGACGAGGACCAGCGTTCCCGCTTTATCCCGCGCGTGTGCGCCGGCGAGACGATGTCCATGGACCTGACCGAACCCGATGCCGGTTCCGACCTGCAGCGCGTGATGCTCAAGGCCACCTACAGCGAAGAAGACAAGTGCTGGTACCTGAACGGCGTGAAGCGCTTCATCACGAACGGCGACTCCGACATTCACTTGGTGCTCGCCCGCTCCGAAGAAGGCACCCACGACGGTCGTGGCCTTTCCATGTTCATTTACGACAAGCGCGACGGCGGCGTGAACGTGCGCCGCATCGAGAACAAGCTCGGCATTCACGGAAGCCCGACCTGCGAACTTGTCTATAAGAACGCGAAGGCTGAACTCTGTGGCCGCCGCAAGTTCGGCCTCATCAAGTACGTGATGGCCCTCATGAACGGCGCCCGTCTCGGCATTGCCGCACAGTCCGTGGGCATCAGCCAGATGGCATATAACGAAGCATTGGCATACGCCAAGGACCGCAAGCAGTTCGGCCAGGCCATCGTGAACTTCCCGGCCGTCTATGAGATGATTTCGAACATCAAGGCACGCCTCGACGCAGGCCGCGCACTCCTGTACCAGACAGCCCGCTATGTAGATATCTACAAGGGCCTCGAGGACATCGAGCGCACCCGCAAGCTCACCGACGAGGAGAAGGCAGAACTCAAGCTCTACCAGAAGCTCGCTTCTGCTTGCACGCCGCTTGCGAAGGGCATGAACTCCGAATACGCAAACCAGAACAGCTACGACTGTATCCAGGTTCACGGTGGTTCGGGCTACATGCTCGAATACGCTTGCCAGCGCCTCTACCGCGATGCACGTATTACTTCGATTTACGAAGGCACGACGCAGTTGCAGACGGTTGCCGCCCTCCCGCACATCACCACCGGTACCTACAGCCAGATGCTCGAGGAACTGGAAGCGGGCGAAGTGGCCGCCGAATACGAGAGCCTCAAGGCCCGCGCTAAGGCCATGGACGCGAAGTTCAACGAAGCCATCGAAGTTGTGAAGGCCGCGAACAACAACGAGTTCACCGACCTTTGCAGCCGCCATCTCTACGAACTCGCCGCCAACTGCGTGATGAGCCAGCTCATGCTCCGCGACGCCACCAAGGCACCTGAACTGTTCGAAAAGAGCATGAAGGTGTACCTGAACCTCGCCGAAGCGGAAGTCGCAAAGCACTACAACTTTGTGAAGAGCGTGAACGTGGAAGCGATGGAAAGCTATAGGAAGGCTTAATTGACGGTAGGGCGTTCGCGCGCCCTGGTGTCATTCTGGAGGAGCGAAGCTCCGATAGAATAGTGTGCAAGGCGAATCCAGCAAAAATATGCTAGCATATTTTTATTGGTGAGCCGTAGCCACGGACGGCAAAGCCGTCAATCCATAAAACAATTAAAGACCTCGGCAAGAATGCCGGGGTCTTTTGCTTTGTTTGTGGGCGTTTTCCCTACGGGGTCAAGCCGTATTATTGCTCCTTCCATTGAAAAAAATGTATATTAAAAGTATGGCAATGGCGAATAAAATCAAGGATGTCTTCAAACAGCACGGACTTTTGGCAAAGTACCGGTTGAAGAATGTTGGCATTTTCGGTTCATCAACAAGAAGCGACGAGCCCAACGACATCGACTTGATTGTTTCCGATTTCGAAGACTACCATGACTTGATAGGTCTGAGAGAAGAACTCGAAATGAGAACCGGCAAAAAGGTTGACCTGGTCATTCAAAAGCACGCAAGCCCTATCATTGTTCGCCACGCATTGGAAGAAGCGGTCTATGTTGCTTGAAGATTTGCCCCCTCTCAAAGAAACTCTTTACGAAGTAATCTCAGCAGGGCTAAAAAACAATATCTTTGACAGGGAAGATTTCGACATCTCCAAAGTCAGCGAATTCTACAAGGATATTGATTTTTCAAAGATTGAATGTTAAATCCAAACAAAGAGAATTCAGCCCTGACTCATTACGAGTCGGGGCTTTCTTGTTTTATGTGTGTTCCCCACTGGCGCGTCCAAAATTGAAAAAAAAACATCAGCACAATCCAACCGTCAAGAAATACTTGATTGTTCAAACGGAAGGAAAAAAACTCCTATATTACCATCATCACCCAGGAGGCATTATGGACTTGCAACAGGCGACAAGCAGAAGCACAACTATGCAAACAGGTAAAAGCCTTTTCAGCATGGATCTTTCTTTTTTCATTATGAACAATTTAGCAAACCCGAAGCCAACGGCCCTACCCGTCCTTCGTCGTCCTTATGCATTCGTTCACGAGCTTCAGGATAATGTCGCCCGAATCGGGGTCCATCATCATGTCGAAGGTTGAACGGATGGTAAACTGGTAGCCGTCTATGTCGTAGCTTATGTCAAGCGGGTGCACCATGCACTTGTTCAGGTAATCGAGAATCAGCCGTTCGCGGGTATAGTCCATCGCGTTGCGCACATTATCTTCGCTCTTCAGCATCAGGGAACTCAGGTAGCTGTAGTGCGTTTCGTAAGTGTACGTTTCGGCCATTTCCTTGGGGATATACGACACGCCGTCCATCCGGAGCACCGGGGAGTTCTTCGTCAGGTTCCAGAATAGGAATCCCTTGTACCCCTTATCGTACGACTTCGTGTGCGTCGCCTCGCCCGATGCAAGGAACTTCGCAAAGGCGTCCTTACGGGTAAAGTAATTTTTCATCGCGATATCGTCTTCCGAGACAAACGCCGAGAATATGTGGCCATAGGGCGTATCCTTGTAGACGCGGCCCACATGGTATATGCGCTTGATGTTCCCCTTGCCCGTTCTCGTGCGGTAAGAGATTTGCTTTGTCAGGCCGCTATCTTTCTGGAACTGTTCCTTAAGTTCTTCGCCAACTTTCGCGTAATCCTCGGGCAGAATCGCATTCCTGAAATTCGCCCCGACAAAATCACGGAACTGTTCTGCACTTTCGCATTCGAATATATCAAGCGCTCGGGCATTCACGTAAAGGATCTTGCCCGTCATGGCATTGATAAGAATGATTCCTCCGGGAACATATTCCATATAGTTCAACGCCACCTGGTGCAACACTTCCGCATTCTTGATTGCGCCCGAAATCTTCGCCTTTATCATTCCCTTGTCTGTAATAGGCTTGAGGATAAACTGGTATGCGCCCAGGCGGATGCTTTCCTTCGCAAGTTCCAGGTTATCCGTCATCACGACAAAGGGTATCTGCATGTCGCGCCCACTCCCCTGGAATTCCTGGATAAGTTTGAAGCCGTCCATCTTCGGGAGGCTCGCATCGAGCAATACAAGGGAAATGTTGTTCCTGTGTTCCAGCAACAGGTTGTGCGCCTGCTCCCCATCCTTGGCGAGAAGCATGTTGTAATCCGCCCGCAAGACGCTCTCGAGGAATGCCCTGCTCTGCGGATTGCTATCGGCAAGCAGGACGGTTTTCATTCTCGCCGGGAGAATCGAGCGCTTCTGGCTAGACGACCCGTCGTAGGCGCTCACGTGCGTATTGCGCAGCATCAGGTTGTATATGTGGCAGCCGTTGATATCGGCAACCAAGCTCCCCCTCACGAATACATAGACCCCGTGAGTTGCATACGTCATTTCGCATGGCGACATGTAGGCCATTCTCTCCCCTTCGCGCAGCGTGTAGTACACCGGATTCTGGGGATTGTTCGAAGCGTCTTCCACTTCCTTCTTGCTCGTAAAACCGAGGCTCCGGAGCTGTTCCTCGTATTGCTTGTTCGCAAACAGGAACTTGAACACCCCGTTTTCGTAGGTCATTATCGACATGGGCGTTTCCACCAGATAGTCGAGTGCACCCAGTTTCGAGAAAACGCCCCGCATTTCCCGATTCTCGGCCAGTATTCCCGTTGTTTCCATGTGCTTCATGGTATCGGCAAGGGGTTGCGGCTTGCCATAGTAGTAGCCCTGCGCCTTCTCGCAGCCGATTTCCTTCAGAAAGTCCATCTGCTCCTGTGTCTCGACACCCTCTGCCAGCGTTTTCAGGCCCAGGCACTTCGCCATGCGCACCATCGAACTGATAATGATGCGGGAAACTTCGTTCAGGTTCGAGAGGAACGCCATGTCTATCTTGAGCTCGTCGAACTTGTAGTCCTTGAGGGTATTCAGCGAGGAATATCCGCTCCCGAAATCGTCCATCCAGACTTCGTAACCGGCAAGGCGGAACCGCTCTATTTCCCGCTGGATATACGCGTCCGACGCCATGATGCTCTCCGTAATCTCGACACGGATAAGTTCGTGGTCTATCCCATACTGTGCAAGCGCCCTTTCGACCACCTCGAAAATGTCGCAGCCGACAAAGTCCAGGCGGGAAAGGTTGAACGAGACGGGAACCACCGGGCGGCCGTTATCAAGTTCCGCACGCATTTCCTTGCAGACAAGTTCTATGACGTGGCTGTCGAGTTTGTGAATTTGTCTAGAATCCTCGAGTGCCCCGATAAAAACGCCCGGATTCAGGAATCCGTACTGCGGGTCTATCCAGCGAGCAAGCGCCTCCATGCCGCAGAAGGTTTCCGTAATCGTGCGGACCACAGGCTGGTAGTATATCTTGATGTAGCCGTTCGCAATAGCCTCGTCCACATGGCTTATCACGTAGTTCTGCAGCAACAAATCCTTGTGCAGCCGTTCGTCGTAATAGCGGATAAAGCTATCGCCCTTGCCCTTCTGGATACTGCAGGCGAGTTTCGCCTTCTCGGTCGCTTCCAAGAATTCGCCGAACTCCTCTATTTCGCAGACGCCGACATAGAGGTCCATCGATATCTTCGACACGACTCCCCTGACGCACCCCCGAATTTCATTCAGCTTGCCCTCGATGTTGCAGATATCCGTCACCACGGCGAAGTGGTCGTTCGCGATACGGCAAATCAGGTCGTTCCCAAACCGTTTCTTGAGGAATGACGCAAAGTATATCAGGAACTCGTCGCCCCTGTGGAAACCGTTCGCGCTATTGTAAAGCTTCATCCCCACGATATCGAAGAACACTAGTCCGGGTGTACCGCCCGCCTCCCTGATATCATTGATGAAGTTCTCGCCGCACAGGCGGCCATATTCCATGTTCGGTAGCCCCGTCAAGGGGTCGAAATAGCGGTCGGTACGTTCACTTATACGTAAAAAGACGGCGTTTTTCCCACGCCAGAGAATCTGGGACTGGTTCAGGATTACGTACTTCCCCGTACGCGGGCTATGGAAAATAGACTCGTTCCTTTCCAGAATCTCGTCAACAGAAATCCTGGCTAGTTCATCTTCCGTGAAGAAGTATTCCTCTAGCTTTATGCCCGGTTCAAAATCCTTTGCGGGTTTCCAGATTCGCGACACCGAGGCGCTTACCATATAGATTTCATGCGTATCTGCATCGAATATGACAAACGGATCCACCTTGTCCGTGTTCAGGAACTCGACGATACCGCCTTCGAATTCCGGATTTCCAATTGAGCCTTGCATCGCCATAACCAAGCCACCTGATAAAGAACACCTTCTTGCTATTCTTACCATTAAACTAATCTATTATTTCGGATAAAGCAACCATTTCCTTACATTTTTACCACAAAGTAATCGCGAAAAAGGCGTTTTTCATAAAAAAAAGGCCGTTCCCAGGGAGGAACGACCAATTTTTTGAAATTTCGCTAAAAGGCGCGGACAGCCACAAGTGCAGAGCCCCGCCCTGCACGGACAAAGTAAATGCCCGGATTCCCGTAACGGGAACGCAATTCCCGGGCTATATTCGCGGCATCCACGTTCTGCAGGGTCCCGAGGAAACGCCCCTGCATGTCGAACACCTGCACCGATTCTGCAGTCCATTCGCGCGAAGGCAGGTTACCCGCAAGCGACGTGGTTCCTTCTGCCGAGCTGGAGGTCAGTGCCACCGAGCTGGAAGTCGCCGGCGTTGAACTCGAAGACGCTACCCCGTATTCATACGCCCCGAGGTCAGGAGCCTTGCCCACAAACGGAATCCCCACGTCGGTCCCGCGGTCAATCATCTGGCTCCCGCTCTTCAGCTTCAGGAAATCGACATCGGGCAGGCTGCCATCGGGCTTGCGCGGGCCAAGCGCACCTGCCAGCGCCGAGATGTCTTTCCCGGTCGTCGTCAGGCTCGGATCCGCAACGCTCACGAAGTCGGAATTTGCCGGAGTGATGTTCAGGTTCCAGGTATTGTATTCGCCGCTGGCATAATCGCCGCCGATATAGGCGGTCTTGTTCGGGAAGGCGACGTTATTCTTCATCACGTGAGCGTTCGCCCCGGTAAGCACCACGCCGTCTGTCCTGTTACCGGCGGCATCCCAGGAACTCGCCCACATGTTGAACTGGTTCCCGCGATTGTTGTACGAGGTGTTGTTGTACCAGTAGTTCCCTACGCTGCTGTGGTTCGCATAGAAGCCCGACGAGTAGTTGTTCCAGGCGACACAGTTCCTGATGATATGCCGCCCGGTCCCAGCCTGGCTGCTGCCCGCCTTGAAACCGTTCCCGTTCGCATTCGCCGGGTGCTTTGTGCCGTAATCGCTGTAGCCGTGCCCCATTGCGAAACTGTTCTCGATGACCACCGGGAATTCCTGGCTGATAAAATCCCATCCGTCGTCGCTGTTCCACCACGCCCGGCAACCGTAAAATTTCGTGGTATCGCCCGTTGTCTGGTAATGCACGCCAAAACCGTCGGCATTTTCCCCATCGCCCTGACGCCCGTTCGGGTCATAGTTGTCGTGGCTGTCGCAATTGAGGAAATAATGTCCGCCGCCGCTGCCGGTGCCGCGCTCGTTCACGAAAAAACCTGCACCCTTGTTGTGGTGACTGTTAATTTGTTCCAAAAATATGTGCTTGCTGCGCGAAATGTAGACGCCCACGTTGGAATTGTATTTCATGGGGACGTTACGGACCTCGAAGCCCTTCAGGTGCAGGTAGCTCGCCTGGATTAGAATCGCCGACGTGTACATGGTGCTATCGACGGAACCCGTATGGCTGTAGGCCTGCCCTATCATCAGGTTCGTTCCGTCAAAAATCGGGAGTTCTCCAGGGTAGGCAAGATAATGGATTCGCTTATTGTCACTTTCACCGCTCCTGTTCAGGAGTATCCCCGCCGACATACCGTCGTTCCTTGCATACGTGGTATCCCTGAGGTAGTACGTCCCGCCGCGAACCCACACGGTATCACCGGGAGCCACAACGGCATTCGCCTTCTTGAGCGTGGCGAAGGGTTTCGCCTGCGAACCCGCATTGCTGTCGTTACCGTCGGTGGCCACGTAGTAGACAGCCCCGAACGCATTGGCCGCGGAAAGCACAAGCCCCGCGACAAACAGTTTCGTTTCCATAATCACCTCACACCTTAGATATTTTAAATATACTTTTATATGGCGTTTTCTGTAGCAGGGTCCGCACCATAGGGTTGTCCAAGGACAACAGGAATTAGGAAAAACTATATTTGCATTCGAAATGGATAGTTTTTTTGATTGCGATTTAAACAAGAAACAGAAATTCGACAGCGAACACTTGTGGCACCCTTACGCGGCCCTGAAAAATACACCGGCGCGTTTTTTGGCAAAATCAGCCCACGGCACGACAATCGAGACGGCAGACGGCCTGAAACTCATCGATGCAGTTTCTAGCTGGTGGTGCATGGCGCACGGGCACAATGCGCCCGAAATCGTGGAAGCGATACGCAGGCAAAGCGAAAGGATGTGCCACGTGATGTTCGGCGGGTTCACGCACGAGCCCGCAATTGAACTGGGCGAGAAACTGGTGAAGTTCCTGCCGGAAGGGCTCGACAAGATTTTCTTCGCGGATTCGGGAAGCATCGCCGTGGAATGCAGTGCCAAGATGGCACTGCAGTACCAGCATGCGCTGGGCCGCCCGGAACGCTGCAAGCTGGTGGCCCTCAAGGGCGGCTACCACGGCGATACCGCGGGCGCGATGGCACTCTCCGACCCCGACGGAATGCACGTGCTTTTCCGCGGGATTATGCCGCAGCACTTTTTTGCGGAACGCCCGAACTGCAGATTCGACGAGGCCTGGAATCCGGCGGATTTCGCATCGATGGAACGCGTCGTCGAACAGCACAAGGATGAAATCGCGGCCGTCATCTGCGAACCCGTTTTCCAGGGCGGGAACGGCATGTGGCTTTACAACGCGGGCTACCTGAAGGCACTCCGCGAGCTTTGCGACCGCTACGGCATTCTGCTGATTCTTGACGAAATCGCCTCGGGATTCTACCGCACCGGCCCGAGATTCGCGATGATGCATGCGGGGATAAAGCCGGACATCATGTGCATCGGCAAGGCGCTTACCGGCGGAAGCATCACGATGGCGGCCTGCATTGCATCCGGGAAGGTGGCGGACACCATCACGAACAGCAGGATTCCCGCATTCATGCACGGGCCTACCTACATGGCAAACCCGCTCGCTTGCGCCGCAGGGATTGCATCGCTCTCGCTTTTCGAAAACCGCGACTACGCAGGCAGTGTCGCCCGAATCGAGAAGCGGCTCCATGCAAACCTGGAACCGCTCCGCAGTCTCGAGAACGCGGCCGACGTGCGCGTACTCGGAGCAATCGGCGTGCTAGAACTGAAGGCGAAACCCAGTGCCGACGATATACTGCGCGTGATTCGCGAAACGGGCGTGTGGCTACGGCCCTTCTGCAACTACGTCTACACCATGCCGCCGTTCATTACGAGCGATACGGAAATCGACCGCATCTGCGAGGCGATTAAACTGATTGGCGAGTGCGAGCCCGCGCCGGTTGTAGAAGGCGAAGACGAATTTCATGAATAAGGGTGCTGTTCTGCAATCCCGGAGCGAGATTTTTTATGGATTATTACAGTTTGAAGATGCGCGCATCGCAGCAGGTCGGTGAAGGCGAACAGAGGCACGAGCAGCATATTTCCGGCGCTGAACGCATCGTCGCACGCGAAAACGTAGAGGCGGTCTGCTCTGCGATGGTGCGCCGTGCCATGACGCATTCGAAGGGCGACCCGGATTTCATCAACGTGAAAATTGAGAAGGTCCACGAGAGCGATATCCGCATTTTGAAGGCGTTGCCCGTGACCCGCGTGGACGTAGAAACGTGGCAGGAAGGGCTGGAGAAAGCATTCGAGCTGATTGGCGAAGCCGTGGGCAGTGCCGCCGGCGGTGCCGGGACTGACGCGATAAGGGAATTCGCAAATAAACTGCCGGAATTATTGCGCAAGACATTCCCGATGCGCGGGGCGATGCTCTACGATATCGCGACGGGAAAGCGCCTGGAACCCGACCAGGCACGCGGTGTGCGCGCAACCTACATGGACGCTCTCCGGGGCAACGTGGTGGACAGCTGCAAGAACCACTTCAACGAAGCCATCGTGCTCGCGACCAAGGTGGCGAACGCGCCCGGAATCGTGGCGGAAATCTGCATCAGCGACGACCCGGAATACGTGACGGGCTATGTGGCCAGCAAGGAACTCGGCTACGTGCGCATAATGAAAATGAAGGAAGCGGGCGACGAGAACGGAGGCCGTATTTTCCTGTTCGATTCCCGCAAGGCGAGCGCCGAAGAGTGTATTGATTATTTACAGAAGAAGAAAGTCTTGGTGGATGTAGACGGCAGAATGGCATGAACGAACAAATTTTAGACTCTTTTACGAAAGACGCACTAGAATCAGCGCGGGCAAGCAACACTTACCGCACCCTACGTCACATCGTTTCGCCGGAAGCGTCGCACGTGAAAATCGCGTGCAATGGTTCAGGACATGCCCCCACCGACACGCTCCTGCTCGCATCCAATTCTTACCTCGATTTGTCCAACATCGACGAACTCAAGCGCAGCATGGCCGACGCCGTTTTGCAATGGGGCACCGGGAGCGGCGGCGCGCGCCTCACCACGGGCAACAAGACCCCGCACGACGAACTCGAGGAATGCATTGCGCAGTTCAAGGGCGAAGAGGCGGCAATCACGTTCAACACGGGATACATGGCGAACGTGGGGACAATTTCTGCACTCTGCGGCAAGAACGACTTTGTATTCAGCGACGAACTGAACCACGCGAGCATCATCGACGGGATTAGGCTTTCACGCGCCAGTTGCAAGGTCTACAGGCACAACGACATCGCGGACCTGGAACGCGCGATTGCCGAGGCGAAACTTGAAGCACGCTCTCGCGGGCAAGATGCGAAACAAGAGGCGAAACAAGATGCGCGGCCCTTCCGCGGGCTTATCGTGACCGACGCCGTCTTCAGCATGGATGGCGACCTCGCGAACTTGCCGGAACTCCTGCGCGTCGCCCGCGAACAGGATGTATTGCTCATGATTGACGAGGCGCACGCCACGGGCGTGGTCGGCAAGACCGGCAGGGGGCTTGCCGAACACTACGGCTGTGCTCACGCCGACGTTACCGTCGGCACATTGAGCAAAGCCGTCGCCGCCGAGGGCGGCTTCGTGGCGGGCAGGCAGCAACTGATTGATTTCCTCCGCAACAAGGCCCGCAGTTTCATTTTCACGACGGCAATGGCGCCCGCGATTGCCGCCGCCGCATGCAACAACCTGCGATACATCGGTAGCCACCCGGAGCGCGTAAGGCAGCTTCAGGACAACGTAAAGTTCTTCTGCGAAGCGTTGAAGCGCGAGGGCCTGGGCGTGCAGCCCTCTCCTTCCGCAATCGTCCCGATAGTCGTTGGCGACGAGGCCCGCGCCCTCGAGGTTTCTGCCACGCTCCAGGAGCGCGGCATACTCATTCCGGCCATCCGCTACCCGACAGTCGCCCGCGGGCAGGCCCGCCTACGCGCAAGCCTGATGGCGACGCACACGCAAGAGGAACTGCAAACCGCCGCAACTGCAATTTCTCAAATCATAAAAAGCATTGATTAACATTATGGCCCTCAAAAATCATTCGTCTTTCGCCTCTCGTCTTTCGTCTAAACCCAAGGGTTATTTCGTTACTGCAACCGGGACCGATGTCGGCAAGACATTCATTACCGCGCTTCTCGTGAAAAAATGGCGCGACTCCGGAATCGACGCGGGCTACTACAAGGCGGCCCTCAGCGGGGCGGAACTCCGCGACGGCAAATGGATTGCGGGTGACGCCGATTATGTGAAACGCATAGCAAATCTCCCCGACACGCAGGAGCAGCTCGTGAGCTATGTCTACAGGGAGGCGGTTTCCCCGCACCTTGCCGCCCGCAAGGAAGGCAACCCCGTGGAACTCGCGAAGGTTACCGCCGACTTCGAGGCGGCGCTTTCCCGTCACGAATTCATATTCGCGGAAGGCTCGGGCGGAATCATCTGCCCCATCCGTTACGATGCAGGCGCATCTTGTGCATCTCGCGCAACAAACGACCAAGCCATCGCCCCGCAAAGAATATTCCTCGAAGATATCATGAAGGCACTCGGGCTCCCGCTGCTCATCGTGACAACGGCAGCCCTCGGCTCCATAAACGCCTGCGTACTGACGGTAGAATACGCCAGGTCGCGAGGCATTTCCGTTCGCGGGATAATCGTGAACCGCTACGGCATGAGCGGGAACCTCGAAATGGAAGACGACAACATCGCCATGATGCACGACATGACCGGCCTCGAGATTCTCGCAAGAGTAAAGGAAGGCGATACGGACCTGGGTGTGCCACATTTCGTATAAAATAACATCACCAAAAACGACATCTCAGTAAAAAAACTGGCCGCCCCGGAGTGGGACGACCTATTTAAAGTTTGAAGATCCTCGCCTTCGCGAGGATGACACCCTTTGTGCGAGGATGACACCCTTTGTGCGAGGATGAAGCCCTCTACGCGAGGACGAAGTCCAAACTAGTTACCGCGTTCGAAGCGGATGAAGTTCACGACCTTCAGGCTGGAAAGACCGAGCTGCTTGGCGACGACTTCCTGGAGGTAGTCCTTGACGCTGAGCTTCTTCGGGTTCTTTTCGGACATGAAGAATTCCTGATCTTCGAGAACGATTTCCTTGAGGACCTTAGCCACGCGGCCATCGATCTGGCGCTGCATGAACTCAGGCTTGGTCTGCTTGCCGGAGGCTTCGATCTGGGCCTTGGCAATTTCCTTTTCCTTCTCGATCGTTTCGGCCGGAACGGAAGCATCGTTCAGGGCAACCGGAGCAAATGCGGCAGCCTGCATAGCGATGTCCTTGGCGGCAGCCTTGAGGGCGGCTTCGTCGGCAGAGCCTTCGAAAGCGAGCTCGGTAATCACACCGATCTTGCCCTTCATGTGGCTGTAGACACCGAACACGGAATTCGGGACCTTCTTGAGTTCGCCGAACTTGCGGAAGTCGATGTTTTCCTGGATCTTCACGAGAACGTCGGCGAGGCGGTCGGCAATCTTCACGCCGTCGACGACAGCGTTCTTGAGGTCTTCGACGGAGGAGATAGCCTGCGTTTCCACGGCCTTGACGGCGAGGTTTGCGAGAGCGACGAAGTCATCGTTGTTGGAAACCGGTTCGGTTTCGCAAGAGAGTTCGAACGCAGCAGCCTTGTCGGCAGTTTCCACGAGGTAGATGCGGCCTTCCTTGGCAGCCTTGTCGGCGCGCTTTGCAGCAACGGCGGCACCCTGCTTGCGGAGGAGCTCGACGGCCTTGTCCATGTCACCGTCAGTTTCGGTGAGGGCCTTCTTGCACTGCATCATGCCCACGCCAGTCTTCTGGCGGAGTTCGTTAACGAGGGAAGCGGTAATCTGCATATTACTTGTCCTCGCCGTTGTCGAACTTCTTGGGTTCTTCCTTGTCGGCCTTCTTGTCGTTGGCGACGCGGGCCTTGACGTTGGCGGCGATGTAGTCCACAATGAGCTTGATGGACTTCACGGCGTCGTCGTTAGCCGGCACGGGGTAATCCACGAGGGTCGGATCGACGTTCGTGTCGCAGATGCCGATGATAGGAATGTGGAGGCGACGAGCTTCGGCCACGGCAATCTTTTCGTGGGCGAGGTCGGTCACGACCAGGAGACCCGGAAGGTTCACCATTTCACGGATGCCACCGAACACGGAAAGGAGCTTTTCGCGTTCGCGGTTCTTGTCGAGCACTTCCTTCTTGGAGAGGGCCTGGAACGTACCGTCGTTTTCCATGGCGTCGATCTTGTCGATCTTCTTGATGGACTTACGGACCGTCTGGAAGTTGGTGAGCATACCGCCGAGCCAGCGGTTGGTAACGGAGAACTGGTTGCAAGCGGCAGCGGCGTCGAGCACGCACTGACGGGCAGTCGGCTTGGTGCCAACGAAGAGCACGGTCTTGCCAGATTCAGAAATCTTGGCGGCGGCCTTGGCGGCTTCTTCGAGGAGGTCGCGAGTCTTGGACAGGTTGAGAACGTAGATGCCGTTCTTCTCGGCCAAGATGTAGGGTTTCATTTTCGGGTTCCAGCGCTGAGTCTGGTGACCAAAGTGAGAGCCTGCAGCAAGCAGATCTTCAACAGAAGGCAGATTTGCCATAATGTATTCCTTTTCGGTTGTTACTACCCGGCATGCAAATAAGCCGCGAAGCGATGCCCTGACTTGGGGTGAACCTCAGGCCCAGGACCGCGCCACCGAAGCGACTCTCGCAAACCGGTGATTGGTTTTACCCGGGCGAAATTGCCCGAGCGCGGTCAAATATAGCTAAATGCGAGGGTCGCGGCAACGTCAGTCGAAGTTCAGACTGCGCCGGTAAGGGGTAAAACCGGCGTCGGTAATGAACTTTTCTGCCGCCTCGATGGTGGTGAGGCCGTGATTTTGCAGGACGTTTTCTTCTATCACGATGCTGTTGATGTCATCGGCGCCGGCATGGAGCCCGAGTTCCCCGAGAGAGAGGCCCATCCCGAGGAGCGAAACCTCGATATGCGGGATGTTGTCGAGGAATATGCGGCTAAGTGCGAGCAGCTTGAGGTATTCGTCGCCGCGCACGTGCCGGATGGGGAACTTGTCGGTCTGCGGCTGGAACGTCCATACCACGAAACTCTTGAATCCGTGGGCGGCGTCCGGCGCCCTGTCCTGCGTGCTCCGCACGTAGTTCAGGTGCTCGATGATTTCCTCTGCGGTCTCGACACTCCCAAAAACGATGTTCGCGCTCCCGGGGAGTCCCTTCCTGTGGCAGGCGGCGAGTGTGTCGCACCACTGCTGCGCGGTAAGTTTCCGCGGGCTCAGCATCTGGCGCATACGGTCGCTTAGGATTTCGGCGCCTGCTCCCGGAACGGAACTGAGGCCCGCTTCTTTCAAAACGTCGAGCAGTTCGTCGAGTGGCATGTTGTTGAATTCCGCGATACGCACGAGTTCCACCGGCGAAAAACCGCGCACCTTCACGCCCATTTCCTGCGAGAGCATCTTCAGCACGTCGGTGTAATAACTCAGGGGAATTTCCTTGTTCACGCCCCCCTGCAAAAAAATCTGGTCGGCGCCTTTCGCCTTCGCTTCAAGAGTCTTCCGGCGGATTTCGTCCAAACTAAGCACGTACGCTTCTTTGCTATGCGCCGGCCTGCAAAAACTGCAGAAGCTGCAGGTCACCTCGCACACGTTCGTGTAGTTCACGATGCGGAACGCGGTATAGCCCACGCGGTTTCCGGGGTTCATGCGCCTGCGAATCGCGTCTCCCGCTTCCACCACTTCAGTCCACGGGGCGTTTTTCAAGATATCGAGCGCTTCCGCCGGAGTGATGCGGGTTCCGTCAACCGCTTTTTGCAAGTTTGTATTCATCGTGCAACCGCCAGCCCCGCCTGTCTGCTACTTCTCCGCGTCGTTGCTGTCTAGCACCGGGATGTTCTTTTCTTCCTGGCACAGGTTCTCTTCGCGAATCTTGAAGGTAAAGTCGACCAGGTTGTTCTCGAACATCTTCTGGTAGGGCTTGCGAGCCTGCACGTTCTGGAGCGCGCAGGTGCAGTAGTTGATGCGCTGCACGAGTTTCAGGTCATCGGAAGGCGTGCCCTTCGCGAACACGCATTCGTGCATGATGGCGTATTCCATCGGGCGGTCGTAACGGCCCTTGCACTTGTTCTTGAGGTCGGGCTGCGCGGCCACCTTCTCGATTATTCCCTGCGAGGGCACGTCGTTTATGACCTTGCTCACGATAAAGCCCGCAATGAAGAACAGGAGGCACACGGCAGCGTTGATAAGGAATCGCTTGCCGCGGCTTATCTTGTTGTAGCTGCGTTCGACGGCTTCGAATGTCTGTGTGGCATGCAGCCTGACGTCTTCAAAATCGTTACTTGCCATCGTCTTCCTCCATCGTCCAGATTTCGGGGAATGTGCGGTAGTCGCCCGCGTAGTCGAGTCCGTAGCCCACGACAAACTTGTTTTCTACCTCGAAACCCGCGAAGTCGGCGGTTATGTCCGCGGTACGGCGGGCGGGCTTGTCGAGCAGCACGCAGGTCTTGATTTCCTTCGCGCCCATGCCGGCAAGGGCCTGCTTGATTCCGAACATAGTGTTGCCGGTATCGAGAATGTCGTCTATCACGAGCACCTTCTTGTCGCGGATATCGATGTTCTCGAGCCCCGTGATTTTGAGGTTCCCACTCGATTCGGTGCCGCTACCGTAACTGGACGCCCGTATGAAGGCGAGTTGCAGTTTCGGCGTCGCGATACGCTTGCAGATATCGGCGCTGAAAATGAATCCGCCCGAAAGCACGGTGATTACGATATCGCACCCGAACGCGGCCACGTCCTTGCCGAGCGTGTCCAGTCGCTCGTTTATCTCCCGTGCGGAAATGAGCGGTTTGCTGGACTTCCTATACATTGTCCACCTCGAAGTTGAGCCAGCCGAACATGGGCTTGAGTGCAGCAAGTTTGCCCTTCGGGTCTTCCTTGAACTGCTTGTAAATCTTGAATACCTTGTTCTCGAGGCTCGTTTTGTCGATGCCGAGCTTGAGCCAGTCGGCAACCGTGATGAGGTCGGTGATGTACTTGACCGTAGATTCGTCGATCTTGGCGTAAACGTCGTCGATGAGGGCACTCAGCTTGCGGAAGAACATACGGCCCGTACCGCCGAAACTCGGGTTCGTGTCGAGCCTGTTCGCCTCGTCCATGAGCCCCTGGATTTCCTTCACGAGGTTAGAGTCCGGGCCTTCGAGCAGCTTGAGCGCCTCGTGGTGAATGCGGGCGTTGAGTTCGAGCGAGAGAATCTTTCGCATGGTGTCGGGCAGCGTATGATCGGGGTCGGCAAGGCTGTCGATGGAGATGCCGTGATTCAGCGCGAAACTCGAGAACGATTCCGTGAGGCTCGCAAGATGTTTCTGCGTGCTGCGCTTGTTGATGGTCTTCAGCGAGTCGCTCATGAGGTCGCGCATACGCACCACGTAGGCGGTCGGGAACAGGTTCCTGAGTTCGATGGTACCCATATTCGGGTTTTCCACGAACTTGAGGCCGTTCTCCTCGATGCTCCCCATCGCCACCACGATGTTCACGCGCCCGAGGGCGTCGGTAATCACGAGGTTTGTCGTTTCTCGCTTTTCGCCGATAAACTTGTCTTCGTAGGTTACGCGCACGAGTGTCTGGCGCCTGCGGCTAGAAATCTTTTCCGCCTTCATGCGGGAGTTCGAATTGTCGGAATCCTGTTCAAGTTCGAGGTGGAATATCGCGGCGCGTTCGGCCATTTCCTTGAGAATCACGGGGACCGCGTCTTCGGCGTAGCGCGTAAAGACCTCGGCTCCGTTCCACTTGTGTTCGTTACTCGTGGCGCGGGCAAGGATACTCAGCACCTCGCTCTTGATGTTGTGCCCGAACGGCAGGAACGGTTCCAGCAGTTCCATGGCACGCAGGGCGTAGCGCATGTTCTGTACGGGTTCCAGGCCCTCGATATCGTTGAAGAACCAACCGCAGCTCGTGAAGCTGAACAGGCAGAACTTCTGGATTTCCAAGAGGCGGATTGCCTTCGCGCACATGGCCTCGTTTTCGGGTTCCTTGACGGTATCCTTGAGGAACTGCTCCACGCGGGACTTGTCTTCGGGAGCGACGAGCGCCTGCACGTAGTTGTTGCGGGCATCCCACGGGCCGATTTTCGAAATCTTCTCGAACTCGCGTACAAAAACGTCGTCGGCAAGCTTTTTCAGGTGGTTGAAGGCATCACGCAGGGGTCCGCGCCATTTCTGGTTCCAGTCGGGCCCGCCGCCGGTCGAACAGCCACAATCGCGGTACCATCGGCCCACGCCGTGGGCGCAGCTCCATGCACATCCTTCGCCGTAGAAGTTCTTGAGCATAACCTCGTGCTGCGGCGGGAACTTCTCGAGGAACCAGCCGTAGTTCACCGGCACCATCTTGTGTTCGGGAGCGTAGCGGTTGTAGAGCCAGGCGGCGCACATGTCGCCGAAGGGCTCGTGGTGACCGTAGCTTTCGCCGTCGGTGCCGATGCTCACGAGTTGTGCGTCTTCGCGGTTCTCGTCCCAGGCGTCGGCAATGCGCCTGCCGAACGTGCCGGCATCGCGCAGGAGGTGTTCGAACCCTACGGCAGAAGAAAGCCACGGGTTGTAGAAGAATACGTCCAGGTATCCGTCGCATACGAGATTGCCGTCTTTGTCCCGCGGGTACACGCGGTAGGGGCGCGTCGTATCGATGTCGGTGTTGCTGCACCCGGTCCATTCCTCGTCGCCGAACTTGCGGAAGCTATCGGCCTGCGTGGGCGAGAGGATGGTAAACTTGATGCCTGCCTTGATGAGTTCCACCACCGTCTCGAAGTTGATGGCGGTCTCGGCGAGCCACATGGCCTCGGGCATGCGGCCGAAATGGAACTTGAAATCCTCGATACCCCAGCGGATTTGCGTGCGCTTGTCCTGCTCGCTTGCAAGCGGCATGATAATGTGGTTGTAGACCTGCGCAATTGCGTTGCCGTGCCCGAGCCTCTCGATGCTCTTCTTGTCGGCTTCCTGGATGCGGCGGTAGGTATCCGGCGTGTTCGTGCGGATCCAGCCCATGAGAGTTGGGCCCATGTTGAAACTCATGTACTCGTAGTTGTTGACAATGTCTACGATATGCCCGTGCGGGCTCAAAATGCGGCTTGCGGAATTGGGACTGTAGCACTGGCTCGCTATTCGGTCGTTCCAGTCGTGGTTCGGGCGCGCGCTCGGCTGGTTCTCGATGACGCCCGTCCAGGGGTTTTCGCGAGGGGGCTGGTAAAAATGACCGTGAATAGTAAAGTAGAGGGGGTGCTTCTTGTCCATACCCCCAAAGATAGAAAACTTTACTTCACGCGGATTTTCTGGGCGTAATTTGCGCCGCCTATCCTAGCGCGAACGACGTAGTTCCCGCTTGCGATTCCCTGCAGGTCGAACTGCGTGGAGCCCGCGGGCACGTTGCCCTGGACAAGCGTCGCGACCTTGTGCCCGAGCATGTCGAACAGCGCGATGCTTGCCGTCGTATTGCCGCTCACGTCTATCTCGAGCGTGTTGCCGCTCAAGCGGATATTTAGTTTATCCGAAACGCCCGCATATTTCGCGACAGGAATTGCGGTCGGGGCGACAATGGCACCCTCGCTGCTGGTGTCGGCGACGACGTTGCCCCAGCCGGGCATGTCATCGAGCGCGATAATGCGTTCATCGTCGAGGTTCCTTTTCCACATGTCTGCAGGAGTCTTTTCAAGGAAGTTTCCGCTCCACGTCTGGCTCCAGGTCATCCAGTAACTCCAATAGGCCTTGTCCTCGGCGATGCTGTCAATATCCGGGATGGCGCCGTTTTCGCTCAGGGCGATGAGTTTCTTGGTGCCGACGTCGCTCACAATCTTGTTGAAGTAGTTGGCAGCGGAATTGTGGTTGAGGAGCGGGTCGTAGATATCGACCGCGACAATGTCCACGTACTCGTCACCCGGGTACCATTCTGCATTGAGCGCGCTGTAGTCATAACCGAATTTCGGGTCGGTATTGATGTTCCATACCCAGATGAGGTTCGTGAGTTTATTTGTATTCACCATGCGGTCAAACACGAGGCGGTAAAGCTGCACGTAGCACTCGGGGCTAGCCGTGCCCCACCAGAACCAGCCACCGCTGGCCTCGTGCAGGGGGCGCCACACGACGGCTATACCCTTTTCCTCAAGTTCCTTGAAATAGCCCGAGACAATGTCCACGTCGGCAACGATGTCCTTGTAGACCTGCGAAGTCGCGTCAATCTCCTTGCAGGTGGAATCCTTGAAGGCCTTCGTGTAGTTAAAACAGGTGTTGTTGTCGGCCGTCTTCGTGACGCCTTCGGTGCAACCCGCATTCCTGTAGCCTTCCTGCTGCGTGTAGAAAATCGTGTCTTCCCCGACTTTCCAGTGCCATGTGTAGGTCGGGATGCCGCCCATTTCCCACAGTTGCTCGGTCATGACCAGGTTGTTCTCGGTGTAGCCCCGGAACCAGCCTTCCTCGTGATGCCCGCCCGCGGCAAAGAGCATGTCGAACCCGCCCACGGCCGGGTAGTGCCCGCTGCGCTTGTAGAACTCGGCAATGTCGGTCTGGCCCTTCCACGAGACTTCCTCGTCGCTGAACTTGCAGGAATCCGCCGGAGTGCATTCGCCCGCCTTCAAAAGCTTCATGTTGCCGTAATCGTAGTTGAAGTTCTGGTCGCTAATCATCATGCCGCTCACGGTCTTCTTCATGAAGTTGTCGCGGAGGAATGTCTTGACCTTCTTGGCGCTCTCGCTCGCGTTAGGCGTTACGGGAAGTGCGCTGATGTTGAAAACAGGGTCGGGATGGCGTTCCACGGTAATGTAGTCCACGCCGATGGCGCCGTTCCCTACGGTAATCGTGTTCTCTCCGGTACGCATCTTGGCGGATGCCGCCACCACGTAGCTGGAATCGCAGTTGCGCGGGGTGGTGAGCATCGAGCCCGCCTCGACACCGTTCACGAGAATCTTGGAGGTCGTCCAGTCGTACTGCTTGATGAGCACCTTGGTCGTGATGTCGTACATCGCGGTTTCTTCGACATTCACCGTGAAGGTGAACTCGGTACCGGAGGACTTCGTCACGAACTTCGCTCCGGTAGAATCCGCCGAGACATCGCCGGCATTTACGCCCGGCTGTGCTTCGGCTTCGTAGACTGTGGGGGCGGCAAAAGCGGATACCGCTACGGAGAATGCGGCCATTGCCGCGAAAGACCTGAATTCCATAAACACTCCATACATTTTATGCTTTAAATATACCCTAAAAAAGACCCGATTGAACTTTTACAAGAAAAAAGAAAGAAAACCTGTTGAGTTGCGCACAATCTCAAAAACCCCCGCAGGCGTTAACCTGCAGGGGCGAGGAGTCAGAAACCGTTATCTTACAAGCGCGGGTTGCGTCGCGGTAATGCCCGCGCCCTTCACGCGCACGATATACATTCCCTTGGGCATGTTCTCGAGGCTGAACGCGTAGTTGCCCTGCGCGAGCGTGCCGTGGAAGAGGGTTGCGATGCGCCTGCCGTTCATGCCGTAAACGTCCACACTCACGTCGCCTGCCTTCGCGGTGACAAGCGAAATCGTATTGCCGGCGATACCGAGGGTTACGCCTGCCTTGACTGCGGCCGCGCGGGGCTCAATCCCGACGGAGCTTTCGCCGAACACAATCTTGATTTCGGGAATCATCTCTTCGGTATTCTCGAAACCGCGGCTGAAGGCATCGTACTTGTCTTCGTTGAAGTCCCAGAGAACCTGGTCGCCCGCCTTGAAGTTATCGTACAGGAGCGTTCCGGTGTAGCCCGGCGCGTAGTTTGCGATTACGACGCTCAGAGTCTGGTTCCGGTCGGCAAAGCTGGATATATCGAAGGAACAGACGGTCGATTCGCCCGCGGGCACAACGCAAGCACCAGCATCGTCGTTCACCGGAGTCCAGGTCCAAGCATCCGTCAGCTTGAAAATCAGGTGCAGCTGGGCATCGCTTGCGCCCTTGTTCGTTACCTCGAACGTGAACGTGCTGGCCTTGCTCAGGTCCCATGTCTTCTGGTATTCAATCTGCGCGTTATCGCCACCGTAGGTCACCGACATCTTGCCGTCGCCGCCTTCCTGGCTGATTGCTACATCCTTTATCTTGATGCTCGCCTCTTCCGTTGCGGCGAGTGCCTTCATGGCGTCAAGCGCGGGGTCAATCGTGTAGGTGTAGCCGCCGAAGTTCGATTCGGTCTTGTCGCCGATGTACTGCCAGGCGAGTGCGCCTGCGTAACCGCCGTCAAACGCCTTGCGGTAGCATTCCTCGGTCGAAATCTGGGTCTTTGCCGCCATGCTTGCGGTATAGGTATCGCCCTTCCAGCCGCTTGCGGGGAATTCGCCGATAATCATCGGCTTGCTATCGTAACCGTACTTGCTCGCCATCTGGGCTGCCGTATTCACGAACGGGCTCACCGCATCGTTCTGGTAATACGGGTAGTAGTGCGTCTGGAAAAAGTCGAGCGTACCGTTCGCCTTGCCGCCCGCCGCCACGAGGGCCGCGTCGTTCCAGTGCTTCTGATACTGAATGTTCACGCTACCCGTAGAAACGAGCAGTTCCGGGTTCTCGGTGTGGATGGCTGCCGCTACCTTGTTCGTAAATGCCTGAATCTTGGAAAGCGCCATCTTCTTGGAGGTCCAGCCGCTGCATTCGCTCGTCATGCCCTCGGGTTCGTTGAAGACTTCCCAGGTCATGAGCGCCTTGTGGTTGCCAATCGCCTTCACCACCGGGATGAGCGCGTTGTCAATAAACGCCTGCGTGCCCTCGTCCTCGAACAGGTTCGTGTTCGCGGTGATGTCGAGCTTTTCGTCGTAAAGTCCCCACTGGTTGGGTTCCATCAGGTTGTGGCTGAAGAGGCACATCGAGACCATCACGCCGTATTCCTCGGCGATGTCCAGGGCCTTCTTCATGTTGTTGATGGTGTTTTCCTTGAGGCCCGAAACCAGGTGCGTCGTCTGGTCGATTTCGGGGCTCTGGCTCATGTTGTTGAAAAGCCACCAGCGGATAGCGTTACCGCCCGCGGCGCGCGTGCCTTCCACTGCCTTGCGCCAGGCGTTCTCGTTCAGCGGGGATGCCCCCACGTCGGAATTGTAATCGCTCCAGGCGAGGTTCGTGCCCGAAAAGAAGATTTTCTTGCCGTTATAGAGCAGGTCGGTGCCGCTCACCGTGAGGCCCGGGGCCGCAAAGGCTGTTCCACCGAGCAAAAAGGCCCCGCAAAGAGCCGCAAAACTCAATTTTTTCATATAACTCCTCGAAACGCCCCTTCGGAGGCGTTTACCCGAAAACTATAAATCGCAGGCGCAAAAAGGACATTTTTCGCCCCGGGGTGTTGACAAAAATCGCCGGATTTGTCCACACCGGGCACGCGAGAAACGCCAAACCCGCGATTTTCAAACACAAAAAAGCCCCGCAGGCGTTAACCTGCAGGGGCGAGGATTGTAAGCCGGAGCGACTTTGTGCTAGAATCTAGCGCGAGCGGTCGCTATCGGAGGAGTAAAAATTATTTCACGAGCACCGGCTTGGTGGCGGCGATACCTGCGCCCTTCACGCGCACGATGTAGCTGCCCTTGGGCATGTTCTCGAGGCTGAACGCGTAGCTGCCCGCAGCGAGGTTGCCCTTGTAGAGTGTCGCGACGCGCTTGCCGTTCAGGCCGAACACGTCGACCGATACCATACCCGCCTTCGCGGTAGAAAGCGAAATCGTGTTGCCCTGGATGCCGAACTTGGCGGCAGAGGCGGCCACGGTCTTGACAGCGTCGGTTCCCGGCGGGATAACCGTCGCCGTGAGGTTGCTGCCCTCTTCCACCTTGATGGTCTGCTTCTTGTCGAAATTGTTGATGAGGATGGAACCGTCAACCGTCACGTCGTCGTAGTACACGGTACCGTTGAAGCCAGCCGCGAACACTTCGAGGTAGACCTTCGAGATGTTGCCCATGAATGCCGTGTAGTCGGCACCTTCCAGCACAACCTGGTCCTTCGCGGTTGTAGTAAGGTCAATCTCGCAAAGGGTGGAATCCCCCGCGTTCACCCAGCAGCCATCGGGCTGTGCCCAAGCCCAGTCCGGAGCGCCCGTGAGGAATGCGACCGTGAACCAGATGCCCGACATGGAATTGGTGTTGTAGACCTTCATCGTGAGAGTCTTCGCGGTGGAGAGGTCCGGAATGTTCTTGTCGAGAATTACGATGTTGCCCTTGGCGGTGTCACTGCCGGCGGCAAGCTTGACCTGCAGCCAGCCGTTGGTGGCCATGTCGCCCGGGAGAACTTCCTCGATAACGCGTACCGTGTCAAGATCGCCGAGCTTGTAGCCCGCCTCGCATGCGGCGACTGGCGTCGTAGAAACGGTGTACTTGTCCCAGCCCGGCATGCTTTCAAGGTCGATGGTGCAGGGGCTTTCCATGTTCGCCTTCCATACCGCCTCTACGGTCTGGTCGAGGAACTTGCCGTCCCAGGTCTGGTACCAGGGCATCCACCATGACCACACGGTGTTGCCAGCCTTCATGGCGGACATGTCGGGGATGGAGCCGTTTTCGGACACGGCGAGAATCTTGTCGGTGCCGTAGTTCGTGGTGAGTTCTGCATAGGCCTTGGTGTACTTGGTGGTGTAGTCCCACGCTTCGTAGATGTCGAGGCTAATCACGTCGTACTTCGTTGCACCCGGGTTCCAGTCCTTGTCGCTCGTGTATTCGGGGTTCCACACCCACACGAGGTTTTTAACGCCCTTCACGCCGACCATCTCGTCGTAGACCAGGTTGTAGAGCGCCTGGAAAGCGGCACCGCCCTTGGTGCCCCACCAGAACCACTTGCCGCTCGCTTCGTGCAGCGGGCGGAAGATTGCGGCCACGCCGGCCTCCTGCAAGCCAAGGAACATGTCGGCGATTTCGTCGATGTCGCTCACGAGCTGCTTGTAGGTTTCGCTTTCCTTGTTCCAGGTGCAGTTCGCCGTGCAGGCGGGGTCTGCAAAGCCCTTGGTAAAGTCGAATTCGGTGTATTCCTTGTCGTTGCCAGACTTGGTGTAGAACGCGTCAATCTGGTCGCTCGGATCCTTCCAGTGCCAGGTGAAAGCTGGAATGCCGCCCTGGCTCCACAGGTCCTTGGCCGCATCGAGGGCCATCTGCGTGTAGCTCTGGTACCAGGAATCGCTGGCCTTCACGCCGGTCGCGAACAGGAAGTCGAACCCCACGAGGGCCGGGAGCTTGCCCGTATGTTCCTGGAACGAAATCACGTCGGGGAGTTCCTTGACGGTAGCGGAACTCACGTCGCCCGTCATCACGCCCGAGACGGTCTTGACGCCGTAGTTCATGGCGAGGAAGTTGTAGAGCTTCTGCGCGCCCTCGGTTGCCCCTTCGGTAACGGGAGTAGCGCTGACAGCCGCGCTAGCGGATACCGCGGCGGCGAGACCAAACATCCATGCAAATTTTGTGATTTTCATACACATCCTTTTTTTGTTTCCCTTGAATATATATTAATAGGGGGTGTACCGGCACCCTTTTTTGGGGTCACGGCAAAAAGATGTTGGGTAAATCACAACAACAAAAATGGCGAAATTTGCACAAAAACGGCAATTTGCTAGCTAAAAATAGCCCAGACCGAAAAACAGCAGGAACAAGGGGAGAATAAAAATCCACACCCCCTGGAAGTAGCCCTCCAGGTCGGAATCGCTCATGGTGGAATGGTCGATAAGCGAAATCACCAGGTACCAGAGCCCGATATACTCCAGCACGGAATGGCCACCGCTAAAGATATACCGGAGCAGGAAGTAGCCCAGCGTAAAGCCCACCACCGTAGGCGCCACCCCTATGAGGGCATGCTGTACCGCACGTATGAACCAGGGACCACGGGCATAGTAACTGATATGCCCCAGTTGGCCGTGACCGCTTTCGAACATGCATATTTCGTTAACCTCGGCACCCGTAATCACGCCGAAGCACAGGTGCGCCATCTCGTGTACGAAAGTTCCCGGGAACGTCACGAAGTTCACGAAAAAGTAGGCAAAATCGCGGTTTACCTGCCCGATAAGTTCCACCTGCGCTCGTTCCAGGCCGTAAAGGAGCAACCCCGCAATCACGGGCGCGACAATCACCACCACGGTCAATATGGCGCTGATGCCCGCCAGGGCACCCACACCGTGCCCCCAGCCAAACCATGCTATGACCTGCGACATCGTGGGGAGAGTGAGCATCGGAGCCTCCTGGAAGAAGTTACACCATCTTATCGCACCGGAAGGGCGGACTGTCAAACCGACCACGGCAAAAAATAGCCATTTTCTTTACAAAAGCCTCCCCTGCGGCGATAACGAACTACAAGGAGGCCACATGTTCAACTTTCTCAAGAAAAAGCCCACAACCTGGATAGACCAGCCCGTCATCGACTACCTGATGAGCGTAAGCCCGGCGTATGCCATATATTACACGGTCAACATGGGCGGGAAAAACCTGCAGCTCCAGTTCCGCAACAACGAAGGCAAATTCCTCGCCGACATTCACGAAAGTAGGGTGCAGTCCATCTCCATCGCGTACCAGCACTTTTTCAACGAACACTCGCTCGGCGTGTACGGGCGGCTCACCGTCGCAGACCTGCCGCGCATCAAGGAATATGTAGAGAAGAGCACCGCCATATTCAAGACGAAGAGCACGCTGAACATACGGAGCCTAGAGCACCTGCAGGCAGAACTCAAGAAGCAGATCGAGGGTACGCTCGGGGTAAAGCACAGGCCGTTGTTCCCCGACAGCGAAGAGTCCGAACCGGACCGCAACATCAACCTGCACATAAACTCCATCGGCCCCGAGGCGCGCGAACGCCTGCTCCGCTTTTTGAGCAGGCTCGACAACAACTGCGTAGACGTGATGCTCCTCATGCACATCAACAGTGCCACCGAGGAGGAGATATGCTCCACCCAGACCGAGCTCGACATGCTCGATATGGAAGAGGAGGATATGGAGGAGGAAAAGTGGTAAGGTAAAAATTTGCCGATTCCACTTTACATTCGCCAGCCTCCTTACGATATATATAGTGAACGCTTTTTAAGGAGGCCCTTATGGGACACGCAGTCATCAAGGACACGAAATACCAGATCGTTAACGCCCGGGTGGACCAGGCCAGCGGGGGCCCGGATATCGCCATCCTGGTGGCCGAAGTAGAACTGAAACCCGCGAAGGGCGCGCCGTTCTTCTATACCCTCGTCGAATGCGAGGGCGCGCCGATGGTCTACAAGACGGAACAATCCGTTTTTGACTGGTGGATGGAACCCGACGCATACGAGAGCGAACTCGACGACCTGCAGGACGCAGGCTCGGTGTACGAGGGCGAGAACTACGACGAACTGTTCGAGGACCACAAGGGCATCGAGTGCTACGAGGGACTCCGCTACCTCATCTACGTGATGCGTACCGGCTGGGACGAGGCAGAGGCCTACATCCAGGCAACCAAGGGCAAAAACCTCGATGAAATCGAGATTCCCAAGTCCGACGCGGAAGAGGACTGGGAAAACGGCGAAGACGAAGACTAGCTCAGCATTCCATTTTGAGCTAAAAACGCCAACACGTAAACAAAAGTTTACAAAACATCAAGAAAAATTTGACAAACTGTCAGCTTTTGACATCCGGTTTAAACTATATTTAGAAGTATGAAAATGAACGAGATTTTTACCATACGGTTTTTCGGAGCCTCACCGGCACCACCGCCTTAGCTGACTGCATCACCTAGCAGCCACATATATATTATTGACAGTAACATAGATCTATTGTAGATCGCCAGACATATATTGAGCCTTTTGACTAGAGTCAGGGGGCTCTTTTTTTTGCAAAAAAAATCCACCCCGCCCCGACAGGGGCACACACCCAAGGAGTAGCTTATGAAGCTCAACATCCAGGCAACCACCACCGAAATCAACAACCTCATCGCAATTGTCCAGACGGCACCGATCGCGAAAGCCTACGAAAGGGCCATTCATGCCCTTTGGGCCATTTTCGGGGACTTCTTTACCGCACTCGTGGCAAAGAAATCCTACCTGCTCAACTCCGACTTCAGCCTCTGGGGTTGTAGCCCCGCAGAACGCCGGGAAAACCTGGCGGGCAACGCCTACATGCTTTTCTACAAGGCCGTCTCGGATTTCAAGCCGAGCCGAAAGGTCCCCTTTGCCGCCTACATCGCCAAAATCGGGGAATGGCGCATGCTCGACGAAAAGCGCAAAAACGCCAAGCACAGCAAGCGCGAGGAACTCGACCGTCGCGCAAGCAACAGCGATCCCGACGAGGAACAGTATTCCCGCATCGACAATCGCGACGTAAACCCCTTTACCGGGGAGCGCAACGAACTGGACTGCGATTTTGATAAAAAGGATCTGGTCGCCCGATTCAAAAAACGCCTTGCCACAAGCGACCCCAAGGCCCTCTCCAGGTTCGACATCATATACGAACTCTGCAGCGAAGGCAATTACTCCGACGCCGAAGCCGCTAGACGCATCGGCTGCGAACGCGCCAACATGAAAAACGTGAAGAAGAACCTCCGGCAAACCATGGCCGAATGCGGACTCGAAGAGGAATTCCGCCAGCTGATGGCGGCATAGCCTTTTTCCACTTTACATTCGCCGGCTTCCTTACGATATATATAATGAAGACTTAAAAGGAGGCCACCATGGCACAACCCAAAATCTACACCGCCAAGAATGGCACAGTATTCGTCCATTACATCGGCCAAAAGAAGGTTATTCAGGACAACAAGAACCGCACGTACGCAACGAAGGGGTGTAAGTAAGAAAGTTTCCGTTGTTGGTTGAAAAGGCCCGGTGACCTTCGGGTCATCGGGCTTTTTCAGCACATCCTTACGGATTAGCGGAAGAATCTGGCTGTAAGGAACCACAATCAAGCTGCTTTTATAAAAAAAAACAGAAAAACAAAAAAATTATGTATATTATGTAAGTCCCTTTTAAGCCCCCTATATTAATCGGAGTACTAAATGACATTTGAAAACAAGATGAACCGTCCTATTGACGATGGTGTAACGCAGTATTGCCAAAATGCCCTTGAAGAAGGGAAGAATGTATGGGGGCGGGAACTTCTCGAAAAGGCCAAAAACATTCCTGTTTATTTCGTGAATGGGTACGACGCTCAATCGCAAAAAGACTATGAGGGGCTTGAGCGCTTGTTGGAAGATGTCTTGGATAATGGCCTGGAAACACCTCGCCCGTTACAAGAAGTGCTTAATAGCAAAATCGGTCCTTTCAAAAAAAACGGAAGCGATTTGCTAAACAAAATAAGACAGATGCAAGCTACGAGGCGGGAGAATCCTGGTGAGTTTGATTATAGTGATTTTAATCCAATGGCGCGCTTCTTTTTGGAAGAGCTGTACAAGAATCATGAAGCAGAATTAGAGAATTTGCGCGAAGCAGTTATGCGCTACGGGAAAGACCTTGCAGGCGAAAAGGGGTTCTGGTCCGAACTAAATAAAGGCATTCAGCAAGATCTAAATGATGCGTATAAGAAAATAAATCAAGAAGAAAGACAAAAAAAGGGATTTTGGGAAGACGACACCCCGCAAACCGAATTAACACAAGCCAGGTACTATATTGGCGGGAAGTCAAGGTTAGCATACATATGCTCTTTCTTTGAAAATCCTGCTATTAGGATCATTGAAAAAAAAGATAATGTTCATCAGTATATGCGCCATTTAATCAGAATGGCCATCTGCCCTATCAACTACAACCCGCTGCGCTCAAGATATGCTGAAGTTTTAGAGAACGCCAATCATGTAGAAACCCTTATAAACGCCTCCGAAAAAAATTCTCTTGACATTCATCCCAAAATGCGCGCCACCCTAACGGGAAGAATTAGCAATTTCTTTAAATACTTGCCCCATATTCGAAATCTTTACCAAAGTACAAATCCGGAACAGCGGAATCATTTTATAGCCGATAATGCATGCAATTTTTTTAATCTAGAAAACCAAAACCACTACTACATCGACTGGCTCCGACAAGACTTACTGGGAGTGCAAAGGTATATCCCGCAAATTCGGCGCCAACCAGCACAACAAAACGCCCAGCAGCTTTATGAGGACTATAATTTCGTAGTTTCGTTCAACACCATCAATCAATCCATTAATATAACCACACCATCAGACCTCAACCTTGACGAACTTTTCGGGAAGGAATTAGGCCTTGAACCTTGGGAAGAATATCAAATTACAAATGCAGGTGGAGAGAACCTTTTAACGATACAGAATTCGCAAGTTGTAAAGGGATCCAACAAAGATCTCTACAATGCCCAAGTACTTAAATTATTAAGCGAAGAAAAAATCAATATCAGCGGAGGGGACTTAAATACAAGCACTATCAAAAACCCCTGGTATACAACAAGTAACCCATATTTCATTTTTGACAAAAAGGGAAAACTTCAAAAGCATTCCGTCAAATTAAGCGAGCCATTCTTCTTGGTTTTGCCTCATGATGAGCAAATCATTTCTATTGAACAAGCAGAAGGAAATCACGTTGAGCCACTGAAAGACGCCTCCTATCAAGAAAAAGACGGCCTTTCTCTATATGAGATAAATGTAGGAACAGCAGATTCCATAACCATTACAACCACAAATGGTCATCTTTCAAGAAGCATTTATCTATCCGTTTATGACCCTAAATACCTTCGCCACTACGAAAGCGAAGAGGCCAGCCAGGCCACAATATTCATGGTCCAACGTAGGACTCATAAAATTGGCATAGGAACAATTGCATTTTCGCTTCCGGATGACATCGTCAATCCCACAGGCTGGGTAAACGACTTTAACGCACGTCATCAAGGCGACGGCATAAGAGCACACATTGATACGGATATCAATCGCGCACCAAGGTTAATCATCGCCAATGAGGCGCAAGGCGTCATAGAAATCCCGGAAAGCAGCTTTGGCGAAGCGAGAAACATTCCCAAAATATCATTATTGCCTCAAGGAACTGTTTTCTGGATAGCGAGACGCGAAGGGGACGCGAACTTCTCCGCATTTTTAAAATGTCCTAACGACATTCGCAATCTTGATCGGCAACGTTGGGCTCAAGAAGGGGCAATCTTCCGGTACAACATTAATGATAAAGAGTGGATTGATTCAGGCCGTCCAGTCTCCTTCATCCAAAATGGATTCACTATTTTAACGAGAACCCCCTATTGGAACGACGCGATAAATCACGAGATTCCATACGCTGAAGACTTCTTCTGGGGAAACAATCCTTTCGACGATTTAATACCCACCGGAGCCAAATGGGCGTTCCAATGGGAAGAGTGCAATCGAACATTCCGTGTCACCACATCGACAAATAATTCTATCTCCAAGTGTGCGGAAAGCCTTGAATTAGAAGGGAATTATCCCGACGTGTATTTCGGATGGACATTCGAAAATACAGAATTTCTGCTATCGCTATCAAAAAAAGAGGGCAAATACAAGCTACCTTCAAGAGCGCCCGAAATTTACGAAAAAACAGATGCCGAAAGAAGTACATGGTTGGAAAATTTAATCACAAGAGACATTCCAGCTCTAAAGAACTACGCCCGCAATTTGTCACAGAGATTCGGGATAGATTACAATGGCAACATATCCAATAGCTGGAATGACGAGACCGATGTTAAACATGCTATTGGAAAGAAGTTTTTCAATAACATCGCAAGCGGATGCCGCAGTGATTTAATTGATTATCAAGACGAGCAAAAATTTGAATGGATCGAAAATTGGCTTTCCGTCTCTGATTGGGACGGATTGCTCGCAATCCTCCTGAAAGAACTTAATACAAGAAACGACAGCTTATACAAAACCCTGTCAAAAGGAACTGATGAATACAGGAACACTTTCATAAAGAACTTCAGCTCACAAGAAGACGTCTATAGTTTTGTAAATAAGCGCCATATTTTAACCCCTTTAACAAATAAGGTAGAAGCGCAGATACGCCTGAGCAACTTCCAAGAATACAAATCAGAAATTTACCGCAAACTTTCTGAATCTAATCCAGAGCAACTTGTCAACAATTTCGACAACACATTCAAAACAATTGCCATAGAAATAAAAAAGGAACAGTACAAAAAAATATGGCAAAGCATATGCGTCACTGGGCAGAGCGACAACCTAGTCGATTTCGTTTATTTCCCAGAAGAATTAGCAACTGCGAGCAGTACAATTTTAGAACAATTTGCAAAAAAACTACTCGTTTGGATCAATCCCATATTTAATACCGTTCAGAACACCGAGTATTTAGACGTCTACATTCCTCAAAATTTCAATAGAATTTCAAACAAGCTCTCGGAAGATGACATCTCGTTACTTGCAAATCGCTATGCAACCGGCATCCAGAAATGCATAAAAGAACTCTCAGATTCAGGAATTGAATTTGACCACACTCTAGTTTCATCCTTCTTTAATATAACTGAAGGTTCTTTCAGCATCACCACTCAAAACAACCATAACTTCGATTACTCCGGAACAATTAAAGGCAAGACACAAAAATACATTCAAGAACAAAAAAATGCTCCGATTCTCGCAAACCTGCGGCAACAAGTTCAGCAGGCGCTTGAAAACAAACCAGGTTATTTTGAGCAAATAACAGAAGAAATGTTCGAGAATTATGTTAATAACGGAGGCGATTGCAACGACATCTTCGCCTTCTTAGAATTCGTAAATAAAACAACTCCAACAATTTTCCAAAATGAAAATAGAAACTGGAAAAACAACTGTCGCGGATTCGGCGTTCCAAAAGATCAAACGCCACCAGCGCCCGGAATGTGCTTGGTGATGACAAATCCTAAAGAAATTATCAAATTTATGGGAGAATTCTTAAAAAAAAGCTAATTTCTACCCATTCCATTCTGACGCAATGAATTCGCCAATTTGTTGGCGAATATCGCGCCAGCATGGTAAGCGTTGAGTCATCAGGGTTTCAAAGAGCTTGTTATGGTTCGGCACTGTAAGATGCGTGAGTTCGTGAACGACAACGTACTCAATGCATTCTTTGGGCACACGGGCGAGTTCAAGGTTGAACAGCAAAGTTCTAGATTTCCTTGTACAACTACCCCATTGTGTTTTCATGCTCTTAATTTGCCAATTATAATCAGTTATAGACAATTGCGAGGTCCACTTTTCAAGCAAGCTTTCAATCACCTGTTTCAGCTGCGTTCTATAGAAATCCTGCATGAATGCACGGCGATTAGACACCTTATTCAACCGCATGAACATCTTGGTTCCACGAATTTCAATTTCGCTCTGTCCAGTCGTTATTTCTTCGACTTTTAAATAATACCTAGTGCCAAACAGATAATGGCTTTCGCCACTAATATATTGACGTTCTGTCTGCCGTGGTGTGTTCGCAATATCTTCACGCTGACGATTAATCCAGTCCCATTTACTAATAATGTAACTCCGGACATCATTTTCAGTAAGATATTTAGGAGCAGATACATGAACACGACCATCGGGCGGATAAACCGCCAGATGCGTGTTCTTGATAGGCTTGAATTCTACCTGTATGTCGAGTCCATCAATAATCATTAAAACAAATTGGTTTGAGCGATTACAATGTCAAGTATAGCTTTTGTATCGTAATCTGTAGAACCTAGAGCCGTTCGAATCGCACGCTCAACAATTTTCTTTCGCGTGGGATCAGTACGGAATCCAGGCATCGCACTTTGCGCAACAGAATCATAAACATTTAATGCCAATTCAACATCTTCACCCAAATTATCGTATAGAGCCTTCTTCAAGTCATTATCTACACGAGGATCCGGCATTTCCTGTTGTTTGAGCTGATCGGCAAGAACCTTAATCTGTTTGAGCAGTTCCTGATATTCAATTTTTTTCTGTTGATATTCTTCAAGTAACCGATCTATCTTTTCTGAGAACTTGCGATATTCTTCAGGATTGGTTTCCCGTTTGCGATTAATCACTCGCCGAACATTTTGATACAGTGTTTCGGCCACACCTCGTTTTCCGCCAAGTTCTTCTTCTGCGATTTCATCAACACCTGTTTGCGAATCATCGTCAGGCTTTACTTCAATAATATCTAAAAACGAGAAATCATCTAGTTTTTGCAGAACTACGGCACGGGGAGAAACAATATAGTCATCAAGTAACGCCCGCATATCGGCATCAAATGAATGTAAATCAACGAAGTCTCCACTACGGCGCATGATTGCCGTCCGCAAATCGTCATAAAGTTTGACTTCCTTACAGATGCTATCTGATTCTTCTTTAGTATAGCCCACTTTGTCCATTTCCAACGCGATTGCCGTATAGGAGCGAACAAGAGCACCGCAAGCATCGTAAAAATCTTCGCGTTTTTGCTGATTTTTGACAATTTCTTCTTGTTGTTCTTCCGCATCAACAATTATTGCAGGATTGTAACAGAAGTAATTGAAGAAATCGTCAATACCACGAGGCAGTTCTACAGGTTCTGCGAGGCGACGGACTTTTGTCAAGGCTGCATCTAAATCCTTTTTTGCTTCCTTAAAGCGATTTTTCAAAAGTCCGGCAACATCTTCCTTATCAAATTCTTTAAACTCCCCATTTGTATAATCTTCTATAGCATTGCTTATATCTTCGAATAAATTCCTATAATCAACAATATAACCATATTGCTTCTTTTCCCCGTTAGTTCGATTAACACGGCATATAGCCTGAAAGAGCGTATGGTTATGCATTTCGCTGTCGATATACATATATGTAGCGGACGGAGCATCAAAACCCGTGATCAGTTTATCAACTACAATAAGGATTTTCATGGAACCCGGGTGTTTGATAAACTCATTCTTGGCATATTCCTCAAACTGTTCTGCAGTCTTATCGCCAACCATTTTGACAAACTGCTCATGTTTGTATTCAGCTTGCGTTTTGGCACTGTCAGAAAAACCTTCCGCAAGCGAAGGTTCTTGCCCATTATATGACGTAACAACAGCAGTCTTTCCCGAAAATTCACCATCACGTTCAAATTCTGCCCAATAACGGAACGCCTGATAGACATCTTCGGCAACTAACATGGCGTTACCCCATCCTTCACGCAAACAGGGAATGATGGCAAAGTCTCTCTTTATTTGCGCAACAACGCGGCTTATCGGTTCGCGCGCAGAATAGATACTTTGCATTACCGCCCATCTTTTTTGCAGACGAGTCTTTGCCGCAGGAGTAAGTCTCTCTGTTTTTATTTCAAAAAGTTCATCCAGGCTATCTTTATCCGAAAGAACTCGTTCTACAGAGCGGGCTTCATATCGCAAATCAAGCACAACTTTATCACGAACAGCTTCGTCATATTTGTAGGTAGAAATCCAAGGACCGAAAGCTTCACGAGAAGTGAGTTTATCCTTATCAACCTTGAGCAAAGGCGTTCCCGTAAAACCGATAAGCATCACATCATCGCCCATAATTTTCCGCATAGCCTTGTTCAGCACGCCCCCCTGAGTGCGGTGACATTCGTCAACAAATACAAAGAGCCTTCCTTTCGCCTTGAATCCTTGCGGCAGGTGTTCAGCAACTTGTTCCAGATACTTTTCGGCAGAAATCTTGCCTTTCAATGTTGGCGACGCATCTCCTTGTTGAACAGGTCCCCTCACGCCAAACTTGTGCACTAACGTGGTAATAAGCTCAGGTTCAGGCTGTTCCCCTTGGCGGTCATTGGTTCCGTTGAGCATTTTAATCAGATGATTGCCTGATGTCGCCCGAACGGGATGCTTATCAGCATCAATAAAGCCGTTGGTAATTTGCGAATCAAGTTCATCACGGTCAGTGATAATTGCCACACGAGACTTTGGAATTGTTTCCAAAATCCATTGGGCCAGCCAAACCATTGTAAGTGATTTTCCGCTGCCTTGCGTATGCCAAATTATTCCACTTTCATTATCAAGGCATCGTTTCCTTGCCGCCTGTAACGCAAAATATTGATTAGGCCTAGCAACCTTTTTTATGCCTCCGTCAAAAACAACACAATTGTGGATAAAATCAATCAACCTACCTGGACGAAGCATCTGCAACAAGGAGCGATGTAATTCATTCGGATAATCTCTTGCCGGGAAATACTGCTCAAACTGAGCCGGTTCCTTAGTGGGCTCAGGATAATGTGTTCCACAAGGTTCTTTCCATCGAAGATAAAATTTTTCCTTGGTAAGAACAGTGCCATAGTAGACGCCCTCACTTTCAGAACCCGCTAAGAGCAATTGAGTCGTTGAAAAGAATTGCGTTATTTGACCGTCTTGCTGATTTCGAATATTTTGACGAATTCCCTCACGAACACTAACTGTCGCTTTTTTGAGTTCAATAACACAGACGGCAATACCATTGATGTAAACAACTATATCTGGGCGGCGGTGCTGTTCGCCATTTGCTGAACGGCAAACAGTCACTTCTTCTGCAATGTGGAAGAAGTTGTTTTCGGGATTTCCCCAATTGATTAAACTGATTTGTTTACTCGGCCGACCCGCCCCCTGGCTGACCGATGTTGGATAACGCAACAATTTGTATATTTCTTTATTCGTGTTATAAAGAGAATCTTCGTTGTGACACGCGGCAACAAGGTCCTTCAGTTTTTTTATAGCCTCGTCTGCTTGCCTTTCGGAACATTCCTGGCATTCCGTAAGGAATTTCTTGAGGATTTCTTCTATATAGGGCTTATTCTCTTGATCAGAGAGATTCCCTAAATATTCATAGCCGTCAAGATCTCTGAGGAGCGCGATGACCGTATTTTGCGTTTCGCGTTCGGTATTCACTTGTGGCATAGGACCTCCTAGTTAAGGCGGATTTTTCCGGTTAAAAGTTGTTGCATCATTCCTTGTTTTACAAGAACATACTTGTCGCGTTCCTCTTGCAAGGTTTGGATTTCATCATCCATCGTGGAAAGTATATTAGCAATAGCATGCTGCTCATCAATATCGGATGGATAAAAAATTTTCATTTTTCTGAATTTGGTCAAAGATATAACGTATCGTTTTCCACTGCCTTCGCACGTTACATTCGCCTGATTATAAAAATCAGCCGTTTTAAACATATATGCTTTAAAGTCTAAATCGATAGATTCAGAAAATCTCAGTCTATAAATATGATAACTGTAACAAACATTGGGCATACTTTCTTTTGCCACTGCAGATAAAGCAATATCGTACGGCATCTCAGAAGACGGCGTAAAAAACACGTCACCCTCTTGTACATCGCATTGTTGCAATTTTGTTTCATCCGCCGTGGTCCAAAAATCAAGATCCCTATCAAATATCACATCACGTTTAAACACGTCAAGATAATTTACCAATCTAACAGGCGTTTCATCCTCTACATTCTTTTTATCCACTCCTGCTCCGGTAAGACATCCTAGTTCTTCTATCGTCTTTTCCACCCATGGCCGACTAAAGCCCTGTAATCTGGTTTTACCGGTAAGGAGTTGTTGCATAGCCCCTTGCTTGATGAGTATTTTCTTTTCAATTTGTTCATCAAGAACCTCAATCAAGTCATCCATCTGACTCAAGGCATTCGCAATACTTTCCTGTTCCCCCTTTGTCGGCGGGACCTGAATTAAGGTATTTCCAAATTCCGTCTTGTTAATTATTGGTACAGCCTGAAGGCCAGCCATATTTTTTATTTCATCAGCCTTGCAATACAAGACATAGTATATATAGCCACATTCATAATTTTTATTTGGAAGAACCGCATTGATCTGTTGATTTGATGTGAGTTCAAATTGAGCCACCCCACACTTTCCTATTGTAGACCCAATACATGTATACAAAATACTACCGGCAGGATATTTTCTACACAAAGCAAATCCTTTTTTTGATAGCATCTTTCCCGTTTTTGTTATAAACTTTCGTTCTCCCAAATCAGCCGGACTAACAAATAAGTATTCACTCCCATAATAAGATTCATCTTCAGTAGAAGGGGTTAATCCCGTTTGAATTTCAAATTCATCGCTTAATTTTTTCACTTCCCAATCTTCCGGTATCAACCCGATGTCGGTCTGCTTGAATTTAGTTTCTTTCATAAAGCCACCGGATTAAAGTTCAATACCCATCGCAGCAAGCGATTCATTCACTTTTCCGCGCAAGTCATTCGCACGAGTTTCAATACTCGGCAATGTATGTGCATAACGGTCACGTAGTGCTATCAAATCAGCCGTCATCTTCCAATTGACATCTGACAAAAGCGATTCAGCACGATTCGTAATTATTTTCCGCCATTTGCAATCAACTACAAGACGACGGATTTCATCTACGGTGAGTTCATCATATTTGGCGCGGGCCTTTTCATACATTTTCGTCAAGAGAGCCTTAAGTTTATTCTTTTCTTCGCTCAGTTTATCTTGAATTGCAACATATTTGGTAAATAGGTCTACCGTTTCTTTCGCAAACGTGTCGTACTTAGGGATTATCTTCAGGCGTTTTGCCACAGACGTCTTGTTTACCTTATCTAACCGTGCGAATACTTCTTTGTTTTTATCAATAAACGCAGTTTGTTGAGCCTTGCCCTCTTTGCCCTTAATGGCAAGCAAAGGCAAAAATTCCGTCAATACATTCTCTTCGTTTTCAAGGGGCTCCGGCTGCGACACCATTTCAAGTTTCGCCTTGATACCAGCAACAGAATCATCCAATTCCTGCGGATTTTCTTCTTCCATCTCCGTTATCTGCGATGCTATCTCTTCTATAGCCGCTTCCTGACTTGCGATAGCGGCTTCTTCTTCACTAAAGAATTCCTTCACAAGAACATCTACGGGCAAAAGATCACACAGGATATCCCTATGAGTCGGGTTTTTCTTTTCTGTAGAAACTTCGACCTTCCAGCCACCACGCGATATTAGGTAGCAGTCATCCTGCATCGTCTCTGCCCAGTAGGAGCGCAGAATTTCATAGACCTCGTAAGGGTCAACAAGTTCCTGTTTTTCCGCCTGTTTCAAAAGAGCGTCACCCCACTGCTCAATCTTTTCCTTCGGATTAAATCCTAACGGCAGAGCCTTCATTTCGGGAATGACACCGTCTAAAAAGTCGTTAACACTTTTTCTGTATTGTGCAGAATGTCGCTTGTAATCATTGTTACTATCAATGATTACACGAATTTCAGATGCGTCATTCTTCAAGAACTGATAATAGCCGTTCTGTAATGAACCAAATAATTGATCTTTAAGAGTCGGGCAGACCTGCCAATAGTGCGAAAATACTTCTTCTACATCGTATGCAGGGATATCTCCATGCAGGTGTGCCGTAATGTCCTGTTGAATCTCCGTATCTACAGGAGCAATGTAGCGGGGCAAATTGAGGTTAAAGTTGTTCTTTGCATCCGATATTTCTTCGTATGGGACAAAGCGTGCAAAATGCGGGATGTCTTCGCGCGCATTCCAAGCATCTTCAATACGGCGAATATCCATCTCACGCAATCTATTCTTGTCACCGTCCTTCTCAAAACCTTCTTTGGCATCAATCATAAAGATGCCCTTGGATTTAACCGCATTCTGCTTGTCAATAATAATAACACAAGCAGGAATACCCGTACCATAAAAGAGGTTAGGAGGAAGACCGATAATACCGCTTATTAAGTGATGCCGTACAAGCCATTCGCGAATATCAGCCTCATCATTTCCCCTAAACAACACACCATGCGGCAAAATGCAAGCTGCGTGACCATCAGGCTTGAGCGATGCTACAATATGCAAAAGGAAGGCGTAGTCTCCACAACCATTAGGCGGCACCGGGGGAAGGCCGTCCGTTGTTCCCCATCGGCCGTATGTGTCTTCCGTCTTGGCTGTTTTCATCCAGTTTTTCATAGAAAACGGAGGATTCGCCACGACATAGTCAAACTGAGTAAGCGTGTTTTCTTTTTCTTTATGGAGCGGATTGTTCAATGTATCGCCATGTTCCAATCTCGCTGCTTCATCACCATGGATGATCATTGACATTTTCGCCATGCCGATAGTCGCAAGATCCTTTTCCTGACCATCAAGACTCACGTTGCCTCGAGGGGCTTCTGCCCGGGCTCTCAAAAGTAACGAACCTGAGCCGCAAGTGGGATCATAAACAGTAATGATAGATGTACGCGGATCCTTATGGATTCCAATTATGTTCGCCATCACACGGCTCACTTCTGCAGGGGTGTAGAATTGTCCCTTACTCTTGCCCGATTGCGAAGCAAATTTTCGCATCAGGTATTCGTAGGCATCGCCAATCAAATCATCGTCTGCAGCACGGTTATTCGAAAAATCAAGATTTTCGTTTTGGAACACCTTAAGCAACTGACTAACTGTACGAATTTTATCTTCGCCCTTGCCTAGTTTTTGCTCATCGCCAAAATCAACAGTATTGATGACTCCCTGCAGAGAAGGATTTTCTTCGGCAATTTTTTCTAACGACGTCGTCACCTTCTCACAGACTGTCGATAGATTGACATGCTCCACAACATCATAAAAACTGCAACCTTCGGGAACAACCGTTAGTGCATCCGGGTCTGATTTCGCCTTGTCAGAAATATACTTCAGAAACAATACTACCAGCACATAGTCTTTGTACTGCGAAGCATCCATACCGCCGCGGAGAGCATTACAAGCCTCCCAGAGGATATTGTAAAGTTGCGATTTCTTAATAGCCATGGTGTCAATCCTATTTTTTCACCAATATAAACAAAAAAAGAAAACGCTAAAAGGGGGGGGGGAGCAAAAAATCCCCCCCCCTTTACAAATTCCCCCTTTCCAGCGATAAATCAAGGTACACCTCATCTCCAAAGGAGTTTTCATGGTAAGTATCTTCGATGCCGACCTGGTCAAGGACCATTTCATCATCACCGACAACGGCAGGCGCGCCCTGATCGATACGGGCTGTCCGTTCATCATCAACGACGAGAACAAGCAATCCAAGCCCATGGGGGAACTTTACCTCAATGACGCTCGACGCAACGTGGACCCGACCATCGACGAGTTCCGCGGCCTGGAATACTTCGCCCAGCGCAAGGTACTATTCGACTACAGGAAGGCGGTAGTTGTCATCGCGGACCAGGGCGACGAGGTCGACCCGGTGCACCCCGTTGCGGAATTCCCGATTTCTGGCCTTCCCATCCGCATCGTGTTCAGCGTCGTCATTGACGGGGTGAGCCACAAGCTGATTTTCGATACGGGTGCCAGCATTGCGAACTACCTCACTGAATCCATCGCAAAGACCGGCACTTCCTGTGGCACAGTCGAGGATTTCCACCCTCAAAAGGGGAAGTACACCGTCAATCTGTTCTCGCTCCCGGTCGAAGTTGGCGGCGAGACGGTGGACATTCCCTTCGGAGTCCAACCCGCGGACATTGATCGCGATGTGCAGATGTCCGGCGCAGTCGGCGTCATCGGGGTCGGACTCTACAAGAACTTCCAGGTGCTGGTGGACCTCCCCAACAAACGGCTCGTGCTGGGGCGGTACTAATAAGGCAAAGCCACCCTATTGCCTTGCCGCACAAAAAATTGTATATTCATTTCAGTAGATTCCGACAATCCTCCTGACAGCGTATTCGATTCGGGGAGGCAGTTCAACTATCTGCTTGAGGTCGTTGCCCTTTGCGAGCTTGACAATCCGCAAATCGCGACAGTTGCCCTGCAGGGAACCGGCCCTGTGGCTATCAACGTAGAGCACCGTCTGCCGTAAAAGTGGACGTAAAAATCAGTCATTCAACTGGTTTGCGAGCGGCAACCGTCTGGTGCCGCAGGTGTTCTACGTCCCGGCATTTCCGTTTGCAAGCCAAAACCGCAACTTCAAACAGGAGATTCCCACCATGGTGGCCACGCGCACTAAGCACTAAAGTGCTAAGTGCTGTCCGCCCGCCTACGCGGGAATGACAACACTACATGAACCGCACGCAACATTACTCCCTGCTCAAGGCGATGGAAATCGACAAGAGCAACCTCCTCAAGTACCAGGAACTTTACAAGTACGCCTACATCCTCAGTGACGGCATTTTCAAGATTGTCTTCGCCGAGGAAAAGGACCACTCGCTTCTCATCTCGCTCGTGAACGCGATGCTTGGCCTGCAGGGCGACGACGCCATCAAGGAAATCACCCTCGAAATGCAGGAATTTCCGGGCGTTTTCAACAAGAAGGACTGCATTCTTGACATCATCGGCACCACGAACGCCGGCGAAAAGGTGCTGGTCGAAGTCCAGCAGCAGGGCGACGACTTCTTCCGCGACCGCGTGGAATACTACATCTCGCGCGTCATCGAGAACCAGGTGCACACCAGCGAGAAGTACGAACTGCCGCGCATCTACTTCCTCGGGCTCCTGGATTTCGA
>NZ_FQWR01000041.1:0-9512 GCF_900129735.1 Fibrobacter sp. UWCM
TAGTTGACTTTTGCCATTGTTTTACCTTTTTGGGGTTGCGCAATGAATATAGTAGCTTATGCTACCCTCTTATTAAACTCCTGCATGGTCCAGTTTAATAAACTGCGCGGGCTTTACACGTCGCCAACTTCGCCGGTCTTGACGAAATTCCGCACGGCGCGCGTAATGCGCATGCTGCAGAAGTTCGGCCCGCACATGCTGCAGAAGTGGCTTGCCTTCGCCTGGCTGCCGGGGAGCGTCTTGTCGTGGAATTCCATCGCCTTCTCGGGGTCGAGCGATAGCGCGAACTGGTCGTTCCAGCGGAAGTCGAAGCGGGCGCGCGAAAGGGCGTCGTCGCGGAACTGCGCTGCGAAATGGCCCTTTGCAAGGTCGGCCGCATGGGCGGCAAGCTTGTAGGTGACGACTCCCGCGCGCACGTCGTCGCGGTCGGGGAGCCCGAGGTGTTCCTTGGGCGTCACGTAGCAGAGCATCGCGGTGCCGTACCAGCCGATTTGTGCCGCGCCGATGGCTGACGTAATGTGGTCGTAACCGGGGGCGATGTCGGTGGTGAGGGGGCCGAGCGTGTAGAACGGGGCGCCGTGGCACTTTTCGAGCTGGCGGGCCATGTTGTCCTGAATCTTGTGCATGGGCACGTGACCTGGGCCTTCGATAATCACCTGCACGCCGTATTCCCAGGCAATCTTCGTGAGCTCGCCAAGCGTGTCCAGTTCTCCGAACTGGGCCGCGTCGTTGGCGTCGGCAAGGCTACCCGGGCGAAGCCCGTCGCCCAAAGAAACGGCAACGTCGTAGGCGGCGAGAATCTCGCAGATTTCGCGGAAGTGCGTGTACAAGAAGTTCTGCTGGTGGTGGCGCATCTGCCAGAGGGCAAGAATGGAACCGCCGCGGCTCACGATACCCGTGGTACGCTTGGCCGTGAGCGGAATGTGTTCCAGCAACAGGCCCGCGTGAATCGTGAAGTAGTCCACGCCCTGTTCCGCCTGCTCAATGAGCGTGTCGCGGTACAGTTCCCACGTGAGTTCTTCGGCCTTGCCGTTCACCTTCTCGAGTGCCTGGTAGATAGGCACAGTCCCTATAGGTACGGGGCTGTTGCGGATAATCCATTCGCGCGTTTCGTGGATATGCTTTCCGGTGGAAAGGTCCATGACCGTGTCTGCGCCCCAGCGTACGGACCAGGCCATCTTTTCGACTTCTTCTTCGATAGAAGAAGTGATGGCAGAGTTTCCGATGTTGCTGTTGATTTTCGTGAGGAAGCGGTTACCGATAATCATCGGTTCGCATTCCGGGTGGTTGATGTTCCCCGGCAGAATCGCACGGCCCGCGGCGATTTCGTCGCGCACGAATTCGGGCGTAATGGGGGAGCCTTCAATCTTGATTTTGCCCTGGGCCATGAGTTCGTCAAGGCGCTGGTTTTCGCGGATGGCCACGTATTCCATTTCCTTGGTGACGATTCCCTTGCGGGCGTAGTCGAGCTGCGTCAAGTGGTGCCCGGCCTTCGCGCGGAGCGGGTGGTGCTCGGCGTTAAAGCGCAGGTGGTCGAGTTCGTGGTTTGCACGGCGGGCGCGGCCATAAGCAGACGTCATGTCGTCCAGCTGTTCGGCGTCGCCACGTTCCATAATCCACGATTCACGGAAACGCTCGATGCCCTTCGTCACGTCGAGCTTGGCGTCTACATCGCTGTAAGGGCCGCTCGTGTCGTACACGGGAACCACCGGCGTTTCGGGGTCTTCAGTCAAAATTTCGCGCATTCCCACGCGGATGTCCGGGTACATCTTGCCCGGAACATACACCTTGCGGGAATTCATAAAAGGCTTAAGGAGAGAATCCATTACTTTCCTTTTCTTACTTAACTCCAATGAGGCTCAAATCGCGCACGGCACCCTTGTCGGCAGACGATGCCATGGCGGCGTATGCCTGCAAGGCCTTGGACACAACGCGGTCGCGGTGTTCCGGCTGCCATGCCTTGGCGCCGCGGGCTTCCATTTCCTTGCGGCGTTCGGCGAGTTCTTCGTCGGTGAGCTGCACGTTGATGCTGCGGTTCGGAATGTCGATTTCGATGACGTCGCCCGTGTGCACGAGGCCGATGTTACCCTTGTTGGCGGCTTCCGGAGAAGCGTGGCCGATGGAGAGACCGCTCGTACCGCCGGAGAAGCGTCCGTCGGTAAGGAGGGCGCAGGACTTGCCGAGGTGACGGCTCTTGAGGTAGCTGGTCGGGTAGAGCATTTCCTGCATGCCGGGGCCACCCTTCGGGCCTTCGTAGCGGATAACGACCACGTCGCCCGCCTTCACCACGTTCGGGTCGAGAATGCCCTTCACGGCATCTTCCTGGCTTTCGAACACCACGGCGGGGCCGGTGAACTTGAAGATGGATTCATCGACGCCGGCAGTCTTCACGATGCAGCCGTCGATTGCGAGGTTTCCGTACAGAACAGCGAGGCCGCCGTCCTTGGTGTAGGCGTGTTCGCCATCGCGGATAGCGCCCGTAGCGCGGTCGAGATCGTGATCCGGGTACATGAAGTTCTGGGAGAAGGCGACCAGGTTGTACTTGCGGCCGGGGCCTGCGAGGTAGCGCTGCTTGGCTTCTTCGCTCGGGTTGCGCTTGAGGTCGTTTACTTCGAGAGCTTCGCCCATGGTCTTGGCGTGGACGGTCTTCGCGTCCTTGTGGAGGAGTCCCATGCGGTCAAGTTCGCCGAGAATGCCCATGATGCCACCGGCGCGGTTCACGTTTTCGATGTGGATGTTGTGAACGGTCGGGGCCACCTTGCAGATGCACGGCGTGTTGCGGGAAAGGCGGTCGATGTCCTTCATGGTGAAGTCGACGCCCGCTTCTTGGGCCACGGCGAGCAAGTGGAGCACGGTGTTGGAGGAACCGCCCATGGCGATGTCGAGGCGCATGGCGTTTTCGAAGGCGTCCTTCGTGGCGATGCTCCTCGGGAGGATGCTGTCGTCGTTCAAGTCGTAATACTGGTGGCAGAGTTCCACGATGCGCTTACCGGCGGCTTCGAACAGCTTCTTGCGTTCGGCGTGGGTGGCGACGATGGTGCCGTTGCCAGGCAAGCTGAGGCCGAGGGCTTCGGTAAGGGAGTTCATGGAGTTTGCGGTGAACATGCCGGAGCAGGAACCGCATGTGGGGCAGGAGTTCGCTTCGATGGCGGCCACGTCTTCGTCGCTGATAGTGCTGTCGGCGGAATCGATCATGGCGTCAATCAGGTCGAGGGCGCGGTCCTTGCCGTCCTTCGTGGTCACGTGTCCGGCTTCCATGGGGCCGCCCGAGACGAAAATTGCCGGAATGTTGAGGCGCATGGCGGCCATGAGCATACCCGGAGTCACCTTGTCGCAGTTAGAGATGCACACGAGGGCGTCGGCGCGGTGGGCGTTCGCCATGTATTCGGTGGAGTCGGCGATGAGGTCGCGGCTGGGCAAGCTGTAGAGCATGCCGTCGTGGCCCATGGCGATACCGTCATCGACAGCGATGGTGTTCATTTCCTTGGCGACACCGCCGGCGGCTTCAATCGCGCGGGCGACCACCTGGCCCAAGTCCTTCAGGTGAACGTGACCCGGAACAAACTGGGTATAGCTGTTCACCACGCAAATCACGGGCTTACCAAAGTCTTCCACCTTGGTTCCTGTTGCGTGCCACAGGGCGCGTGCACCGGCCATTTCACGGCCTTCCATAGTCTTGAGCGAACGAAGTTTCGGCATAGTAATCCTCATTGATGCGGCGTTCCCATTTACATCGTCATCCCCGCGAAGGCGGGGATCTTTTTTAATGGGTTGAGCCTTTGTTTCGCGATGAAATGTAGAAAAAAAAGGGGGTGAAGAAAAAAATTAGTGCCGTTTTGGCTCATTTTGGCCGCGAAACCGTTTTATAGTATAGATAGGGGTGTCCCTGTCCGCCTTTGCGGGGGCGTTCCCGCAGAAAAAGGAATATAAAATGGACCGTAAACAGTTTGCTAGGTTTATCAAATTGCTCAAGGAAGCAAATGAAAGGGGCGAAGATGTTGACGCTATCATAAAGGCGTACGAGCACGAGAATGCTTACATCTACAACGATGGGGTGTTCAAGAAGATTTTCGCAAGCGAGGAGAACATCGCGCTTACCACTGACCTTGTGAACGCGAGTCTCGACCTCTTCGGGTGCGACTGCATCAGTCACCCAAGAATCGTCAACCCCTTTGTTCCGGGAGAAACGGGCAAGAGCAGCGTAGAGCCTGACATTATGCTTGTAAACGAAGCCGCGGGCAGCATGGAACGCCGCAAGAGGGAGGGCGTGCTATATTTCGACTTGCAGACCATGACGATTGTCGAGGTGAAGAAGTTCCTCGAACATGCCGATGCCTATGCAGGCGACAACAGTCGCCTTGCGCAATGGCTCAGGGCAATCGACACTCTCAACCGCGAGGCAGATTTCAGCGAGTTTTCGCAGGACCCCGTGTTCAGGGTATTGCAAAATGCCGTAAAAATGTGTAATTTTAGTGCGAGGTATCTTATGACTGTAGATATGAGCGACGTTGATCGGGCTATGGAGAAGTACGAGGCCGCCCTGGAAAAATCCAAGGAAATCGCGAAGGGGTTGCTGCGCGATGGTGTGCCGCTTGATATCATTGTGCGAAATACCAATCTCCCTGAGAAGGTTATTCTCTCGTTGTAGTGGCCCGGTAGTCGTATAATCTCGTACCCCGCTTCGGCGGGTAAAAATCCCCGAAATTTGACGAAAATCACATTTTTGGCAGGGAAAATGTGGTTTTGAAATCATTTGTATGCTTTTTCCTACCGATTTCCTAGTGATCGTGTGAAGTTTGTCAACAAAATTTTGCATTATTTACAAACTAGTTGCAAAAAATGGCGAATTTAACTAAATTTAAGCAAAACGGGGGTAAAGTATGCTCTTTGTAAATAAATTGAAAGTTCTGACTCTTATGACCTGCCTCGTGCTCGTTGGGCAGGGGTTTGCGGCTTGTGTTCAAAACAGCAATAATGCTGTATGGGATGGTTCAACTAAGGAAGAACCTTGCCTTGTTAATGGTTTCTACGAAATAAATACAGCAGCAAAGCTTGCTTGGTACGGAGCGAACTATGGCAAAGGCAATGCCATACTGACTGCCGACATTGATTTGGGCGGGCATCTTTGGATTCCTTTGGCTGCTGGAAAGGGCGACAAGTTTTATGGTAAGATTTTTGACGGACAGAACCATATCATCAAGAATCTTTATGTAAATGGAGATGATCTTTCTGCCCTCAATAAGGAGTATGCCCAAAATTTAGGCTTTGTCGGTGTTTTGGGTGATGGAAAAGTCTTGAATCTGGTCCTTGAAAATGTGGATATCCAGGCCACGACGAATGCCGGTACCATTATTAGTAATCAGGACAACCAGATTTCGGTCGGAGCTGTTGTCGGCTGGATGTCCGATAAAGGAACCAATGTCGTTGATAACTGCATTACTTCGGGAACCATCAAGACGACGGGCAAAAGCCAGGGCGTTGGTGGCATTGTAGGTAATGCAAAAAAAGGAACGATTTCCAACTGCATGAGCCTAGTCGAAATCCGGACGAGCGGAAGCAAGGCGTATATCGGTGGTATTGTCGGAATCACCAAGACGGATGTGACAGTTTCTTCTTGTGTCTATGCTGGTCCTGGACTTACGAATACAGGTACGGATGGCTCTGTTGGCGGAATTACTGGAAACGTTTGGTCTGGAACGATGACTGCTCAGAATAGTTATTTTGAGGGCAATCTTACCTACAATGGAAATGCTGTTGGCGGTGTTGGCAAAACTTGCAATGGTTGTTCGGTGACCGACAGCACCGTAAATACGAGTGAAATCAACGAGGATTCCATTGCATGTGCTTTGAACGGAATAGATACGACAACTGGTGCCTGCAAGACGGAACCGTGGTCTGTTGGTGAAACGTCCCTTTCGCTCAATGGATATGGTGCAGACGGTTACAAGATTGTCTTTGATGCGAATGGAGGCGTCTTTGGCAATGGAAAATCGAGTAAGAATAAATTCCTTGATGGTGGAATGGCGATTACTGCCGATGAAGTAGAAAATCCGACTCGTGAAAATTTCAGCTTTACTGGTTGGGCTAAGACCCGTGATTCTGCAGTTCCGGCTGCTAATCTTGGTACTGTTTCCAAGAGCGACACGGTCTTTGCTGTCTGGACTCCGGTCTATACGGTAACCTTCAATGTTGCTCCTGGTGTTTTCCCGGAATCTAACGAAAGCGAAAAGACGAAGCAAGTTATTAGCGGGGAAACGATTACTGTCGAGGGGCTTGGAACCTTGCCGACTTCTCGTTGCAAAGTTTATGTATCAGGATCGGATGATGAATGTGAAACGTGGTCCTACTTTACTGGTTGGGCGCTGACAGCAGGTGCTCCCGAAAGTGATTCGGTTTCTTTGGATACCGTGACTGCATCTGACGAACTCGTCTTGCATGCCGTGTGGACTGATGTGGAAACTTATACAGTGACCTACAATGCAAATAAACACGGAACGACCACGGTGGACTATGTCCGTGTGGGTGCTGGCGATACGGTTTCGGCTCCGACGGACCCGATTGCGAATGATGGTTATGTATTTGCCGGATGGTTTACTGATTCAAATGGCGTAAATGAATACGAATTTACTTCTCAAATAACCCAGAGTATCATTCTATATGCTAAGTGGACACTCCAGCGCTTCAATATCAGTTATGTAATGAATGAGGGTACGGATACGGGCGACAACCCCAGTTCCTATACCATCGATACATCTTTTGCCCTGAAGGCTCCGACTGATATCGAAGGCTACGTATTTGAAGGTTGGTTCTATGACGCCGCATTCACCAACAAGGCTACTCAGGTAATCCTGGGCTCGACTGGCGACAAGACTTTCTATGCCAAGTGGTCCAAGAAGAAATACAGGGTCATGTATTTGGCCGATAACAATTCCTATGGTTCCATTTCGGACCAGTTTGTGGAACATGGTTCAACCATTACTCTTGAATCTGCGGGTATTTTCCGCCGTGCGGGCTATGAACAGAATGGCTGGTCCACAACTATGGCCGGTGCGAAGAATCACGAACTTGGCGAAGAAGTTGAGGTTGTTGCACCCATTACACTGTATCCTACATGGGCTGTGGCGACTTACACGATTACTTACGAATGTGATGGTTGTGTAAATAACCCTCAGAATCCGACGACATATACGATTAATGATAAAAAGGACATAAAGTATCCCCAGTCGCGTGAAGGTTATGATTTTGGTGGTTGGTATAAAGAAACAAATTATACAACAAAGGTTACGCAGATTAAGAAGGGATCTTATGGCGACCTGACTCTTTATGGAAAGTGGATTAAGGTCTACACTCTTACTTATGAATTGAATGGTGGTACCAAAGCCAATAGCAGAACGTCTTACACGAGCGAAACCGAAACGTTTGCTTTGGGAGAAGCTGAGGGTCGTGATGGTTACTCCTTTGTCGGTTGGTTTGACAATGAAGACCTTTCGGGTGTCGCTGTGACGGAAATCCCGCAGGGCTCCACTGGCGACAAGAAATTCTATGCCAAGTGGATTCCTGAGGTTTATTCGATCGTCTACCACAATATCGAGGGTGCGACGTTTGAAACGCCGAATCCGGAAACGTACACGGTTGAGGATGAATTCCCGATAGTTCTTAATGAGCCGACAAAGGTTGGTTTCAACTTCTTGGGCTGGTTCTTAAGTGAAGATGCTGAAGAGCCTAAGGCTGGCATTGCTGCAGGTTCAACTGGTGAAGCTAATTTCTATGCCAGGTGGGAACTCGCTCCGTCGCCGATTACAGTTACGGCAAGTTCTGGTTCGTTTGAATATGATGGCGAAACTCACAATGCTACGTGTTCTTACGAAGGTGTCATTCCGGTAGGCTATTCGATCGCTATGGTTCCTAGTGGAAGTGTACAGAATGTTTCTGAAGGTGAGGTCGTGACTTCGTGTGAAGTGACCATCAAGGATGAATCCGATAACGATGTGACAGATCAGTTCACTGAACTCACGCTTGTTGACGGAACAATCTCTGTTGTGGCTAAGGCTGTTCCGTATGGCGCGGTTACCATTTATACGGATGAAACTGGTAATCGTGCTGTGATTGATGGCACGTCCTCGGAAGCAGTAAGCATCACAGATAAGGACAATGTTGTTGTAAATGCTGTGACATTTAATAGAACGTTCCCAGTCAATGGCGAAGGTGAAAACAAAATGTCCACATTGACGCTTCCATTCTCGATAGAGAAGAGTAAAGTGTCTGGTGCAGAATTTTACGAACTAAATGATGTTGTTGGAACAAAGGTTCGTATATGGAAGTCTCTTGATGTTCTTGAGGCGAATACACCTTACATTATTCGCACGACTGCGGATCATTTGACCTTCACTCTTGATGAGGGGGACAAATTGACTCTTAACACGGAAAAAATGAATAATTCTAAGAGTTCCGATGGTCTTTGGGAAATACGCGGTGTCTACGAATATAAACAATGGACTGAAGGTGATGAAGAACTGGGACTTGCTTATGGCTATACGGCGACGGCAACAAATAATCTTTCTGTTGGTAAGTTTGCCAAAAATGGCATTGGCGCCTATATTAAACCGTTACGTGCCTATCTTTTGAAAACGCCCGAAAAGCAGGCGCAAAAAGCACGTCGCATGCTTGCAAAATCCATTGCATCTATTTCGAGCGATACAGATTCCGATGAACTGGATGTAGAAATAGTAGATCGTGAAACTGGTGAAACTACAATTATTGGAAAATTGAATAAAATCACGGGCGAAATCAAGGTTATCAATAATTGGTACGATATGAAGGGTCGTAAGCTAAATTCCAAGCCAACCACCAAGGGAATTTACTATTTTAATGGTAAACGTGTGATGGTGAAATAATTATGAATGAAAAAAAGGAATATGTTTCGCCGAAAATGATGGTGGTAGAATTGGCTTCTTCTGCAAATCTTTTGCAGAACAGCCTTGATGTTGAAATTGTTGATCGTCCAACAAATCCATAAAATGAAGGAAAGCATGAAAAATAAAAAAGAATACGTTGCTCCGAAGATGAAATCTGTTAAACTGAAACGGCAGGGAAATCTTCTTTGTGAATCTGGGGAAAACTGTGGCGAAGTGGGCTTAGCTCCTCACGAACAGGATCCGATAGCTTAACTTAGTGGAACAAAGCATCCACGAGCATCTCTTTACCCTCATTCGGCTTGCATCCGGTGCAGGCGAGGGGGAAAGTGCAAATTTTAACGTAGAGGCCGCTGAAGAGTGGTCTCTTTTGTATTCCCTGGCATCGAAACTCTCCGTTGTGGGCATCACGTATGCGGGTATCTGCAAACTCCCGAAGAGTTCCCAGCCGCCGATTGACCTGGCTTTTCAGTGGGCGAGCGAGGCGGAGGCGATTCGCGGGCATAAGGTAGTGTCAAGGGTTTTTCGCAAAAATAGTTTGTTCCAACATCAGATTTAGGCTACATTTCCTTTCTTTCTGCTCTTTTCCAGTTCCCGTTT
>NZ_FQWR01000062.1:0-1163 GCF_900129735.1 Fibrobacter sp. UWCM
ACAAGTCAAAGGGTATCCTCACCTGGTACGCCCGAGTTCCTGACCCGTTGGCGAGGGGGTCGGTGCATTTCTTCAGTCTGGGTACCACGAGTCGCCCGGAGGCGAAGAGGCTACTGCAGGAGCGAATCCGCGAGGGGGTCTTCGATAGCAGGGTTTCGCGCCAGTCCATGACGCTAGGCGATGCCGTGCTACGGTACGAGAAACACCAGAGGGCGAAGGGCATAAAGAGCGACAGCATCGACGTGTTTCTCCGCGCCATGAAGGCGCTCAATCCGCTATATGACCGGCCTGTCGCCGAAATACGGAACAGCGAACTTGCCGACGCGTTCCTCGCCGCGAACGATGCCAACAACCCGACGACATACAACAACCACAAGACGCTCATTTCGTCTTTCTTCAACTATGTCGTCGACATTCTCGAACTGCTGCCCGCGAACCCCATCGGGAAAGCTATTCCGAAGCGCAAACGGACAAAGGCCGAGCGACACTTCTGGACGAAGGAGCAGGTGGACCGCATTGTTGCGGCAGCTCCAAATCCGGAGACGAGGCTTGCATGGGCTTTTATGGCTTTCGCAGGGCTTCGCAAGAGCGAGGCCTGCGCAATGCGTCCTGGCAACATCCACGATGGCTATATTTTCGTGAGGGGCAAGGGTGACAAGCCGGCGCGGGTTCCCGTATGTCCAAGATTACAGAGGGAAATAGACCGGTTCAACGAGAGCGGCGTCGACTGGGACAGCCTTCGTTGCACCGAGTACACACTCACTCGCATCGCGGCCAAGGCAATTCCGGAGGGCTTTCCTGGCAGGGCGCATGCGCACCGCTTCCGTCACAGCTTCGGGTCGAACCTGATTCGTGCGGGAGTGAACATTAAGGTTGTGCAGAAACTCATGCGTCACGAGAACATCCAGCTCACGCTGGACATCTACGGTCATATCCTGGACACCGATGCCGAGGACGCCATCGAGAAGGCGTTCCCTTGACATTGCGGTCTGGATAGTCTATATTTTCGTCACCCCTCCTCAGCCTTGTTTGGATAGCAGTATCCGGCAAGCAGGCCTGCCCGACAACGGCGGGCCGTTCTTTTAAAAAAAAAATGAATACTTTAATGCATACACCTTTTTCAAACCGCCCCACACAAGGAAAGAGCGAAAATATATAAATTT
>NZ_FQWR01000014.1:0-96004 GCF_900129735.1 Fibrobacter sp. UWCM
GTACCATCGTTTCCGAAGGTGAGGCCAATTATAGAATTTTCTGGAAGTTTGGCAAGGGTTTTTCTCGAAAAAATTTCACTTTTTTTCATTTTTCTTGAAAAAACCGGTAAAAACCACCTTTTGGCCAGATTATCAACATATTATTCACTATTTTCGTAAACGCCCGGCCATAACCGCCCCTCGTAATCAAATTATTATGGCAGAGAGATTCAAAATATTATAGCGGAGACATCGGAACCTGGTAAAGCGGGGTGCCCTCTACAACCAGATGCAGGAGTTTTTCAGACAAACTAACATTCGCCGTACGTCCCATTTCACCCCGGACGTCCACCTTGCCGTACGCAAGAACCTTGCCGCGCTTGACATCGGTAATGGAATACTGGGCCTTCACCGTTTTTACACCCGTTGTATCAGCACGTTCGCTTGCAACAATGACGACTGGCGATATCACCACCGCGACTTCTTCCACGTCATCCCTGTATTTTTCGCGAAGCACCGGCACCTCGACCGAATCCGCATCTGCGCCATAGCGATGCCACTGGGCGCGCCGTTCCAGCGCAAACGCAGAATCATCGACGCTCATTACTTCCGCACGGACGCTAAGCGTCGCCGCGGCATAATCCATCTGCTGCTTGAACCAGCCGCTGAAATTGCCGCCGTATTCAGGCCACTCTTTTTTGAACGACGAATACCCGTCGAACATAGGCTCGGAATACAATACCGTAACACTGCGCGGGACTCCGTCCCATTCGGGATCCACCCAGCCGCCAGCCGGCACATGGTCCCTATAGTAGGAATCTTGCGTGCAGTTCATCCAGTCAACGGCGAGTTTCATTACCGTGGTACAGCCACTCAGCACACACGTCATTAAGAACAACATAATCACAAACAAAGGAGCAGTAAACTTTTTCATCGTCCACTCCTTTTGGGCGCACCGAAATGGACCCCGGCAGAAAGATTCAACACCTCGACCAGGCCGCCCTTGTTGCGACCGTCGATCTCGAAGGAGGAATAGCGCAAGGAGAACTGCGCCCGGATATCGATATCAAGGACATTCGTCACGGGAATGAAGCCATCGACCTGCACGCCAACGAGCATAGTTTTTGACGACGGGATATCGTCTACATCTTTCATTTTCAAATCTTCACCGACCATCCCGAATATCACATCCGCCGAGAAATATTTCCATTCCATGAAGGCAAAACCGCCAGACAGCGCCATGGAAAAATGACTGAAGTCGTCACCGGAAATAGAACCAACCTGGAGCAGGAACAGGATGCGCGACATCTGCCATTCGGCCATGATGTTGAACCCGGTCGAAGGCTCCAGTATTTTTTCCAATCCTCCGGAATACATCGCATAGGAATACCCGCCAAGCAGCGTCCAGTGCATCCACTTGGGAGCCACGGACAGATGCTGATCCTCGGCAGCCTTCGCCGTCTCGGGGCTTGCTGGAGGCACCCAACCAAGGTAAGGGCTACCGGGATAGCGTTTGCGAAATTCATTCCACTCCGCAATAGAATTGCTATAGTCCATCGGTTCGCCACCGCCATAGTTCAGCGCGAGGCGTTCCAGGTATATGCCGTAAAATTCGCGCGTCTCGCGCGGGACATTCCTCACCGCCATGGCAAACCGTAAATCGCGATGGTTCACGTTGATGGCCAGATGACGCTTTTCGAGCAGACATTCCCCACCAACAACCTGCAGTTTTTCGCGGACCGCCACAATGGAATCGTGTTTCGCGAGCAGAAAATCTATATGCTCCCAGTACTTCGGCTTGTCTATGGCATCGGCATCCTGGATAGCCCTGCTGTACAGGAGGAATTCCTCTTCATAAGAAAGGAGTACAAAACCGGCAGGCGGCGCGAGGCGTTCCAGTTCCTCGACAGCCCTTTCCGAGGAATACCCGTAAATGGCATCGCGCTTGGCCTTTTCCAAATCCGGGGCAGCGGCAAAAACCGTCTGCACAAGCGACCCGAAAACAAGCAGAAGCACATACAAGTTAACTAGCCTAGACATAACTGCGCCATATAACGAACAAGTGAATATAGAAATTGGAACAAGTTTACCTCAAGAAAATATATTCCTAAACGGGATTGCGATTACCGTTTATCGGCAATTTGTCGCATTCAATCCGAGCATCGGAATCTAGACAAAAAAATGCCGTCTTCACAAGGAAAACGGCATTGAATATTTTCGGAGTATCTCGCTACGGATTATCGCAACCGGCACTCGGATTTACCCAACCGTCTTCCGGGGGAGCCTCACCTGCCTTCCAGCAATGGAGCGTATCGAGCACGTCGCCTTCCTTGTATGTGGACCAGTCCGTCACCTTCTTGATATTGGTTGTCGTAGTGGTATTGAATCGGCTCATGTAATGGTCGATCAAGTACTGCGGACAATCTACTTCTTCGATGTAGTAGGTCGGATTGTCTGCAGCCTTGTACCAATCGGCAAACCAGTGGCAACCGCGCAACAGGTTCGGGAGGCCGGCGTCGCCGAAAGCCGCGTCGCACATATCCTTAATGCACGTCTGGTATGCGACGAGAGTAGCGTCGTAGCCGAGTTGGTTCTGGCATTCGGTCAGGAACCCGCCAAAACCTGCGCCCCAGTTAAAACCAGCACCCTTGTGAACCTGAGTTGTAAGAGCGTCAAAGGCGCCCACGCCACCACCCGGCACCATCAAGTCGAACTGGCCTGCAGGTAAGTTAGCATTGCCGCCAGCCACATCGTTACCGATGTTAGAGGCCATCACGATCATGTGCTTGCCCTTGAGCGCCTTGTGAGTTTCCCTTGGCGGGTTGTTTTCCATCTCGTTCGCGAAGTGGCCATCGTACTGCAAGTGATAGCACTTGCCGCACTTGCTATCGGCAGTGCCCGCAACGTATGCATAAGAAAGTGTATCGTTCACGGCTATAGGCGCCATGTCGGTGCAGGTGAACACGCCCTTTTCCTTTTCGTCGCCGCAAGCGCTTCTGGTCCCGTTGTAACCGAACCAGGACTTCGACACATCACCCAAGGTAAAGGTAGGCACTTCGACATCGTGAATGTTGCAGTTACGTGCTGTGCCATAGTCGGCAAGGTACGCCTCATCGGAAGACGTGTCTGCACGAGTCACATCGTTAGCGTTTTCCCTAAGCCAGGAACAGTGCGGCTTGCAGGCGTCCCAGTAGCGGGTATTCCAGCCGCGTTTTGCCGTGGCGCTGATGTCCTTGGTGTATTCGGCAGGAGGCGGGCCATAAGATTCAAGCGTCGGGAATCCGCTCGCGTCAAGTTCCGGTTCCGCATTCACCGAGCTGCTGCTTACCACAGGCTCAACATCGGCACTGGAGCCCGGAACCAACGAGCCGCTGGAGAACGGTTCCGTGCCGCTCGATACAGGATTGTCCGGATTCTGGGCGACGCCTGCCGATGACATCGGGTTGGTCGGGTCCGTCACATTGCCCGGGTCAACCACACCGGACGAATAAACCGGATTGTCAATCGCGCTGGAACCCGGCTCACCACCCATCGGGTCGGTGGCATTGTTCGAAGCGGCATCGTCGCCGCAAGCGCAAACCATTGCGACCGCACCGGCCGCAACCATCAACTTAAACAATCTACGTTTCATGGCACCTCGTTACGGGGCGAAGGACTAGTAAGTCTTGGCCTTGTCGGCAGCCAGCTGGTCCGGATCGCAGTATTCACCCTGTGCATTCGGGGTCTTGCTGCAGGCGTCCGTAGTGATAAAGTCACCGCCCTTGTACTGGGACCAGTCGGACTGGAACAGAATATTGGTTTCAATGGAAGTGCTGATCGTCGTCTGGTACTTGTCGACCAGGTACTGCGGGCAATCAACTTCTTCCCACTGGTAGGTCGGATTGTCGGCTGCCATAAACCAATCGGCAAACCAATGGCAACCGCGCAACAGGTTCGGATAGTTGGAGTCACCAAAGGCCGCGTCGCACATTTCCTTGACGCAAGTCTGGTAGCAATCCAGCGTACCATCATAACCGCACTTTTCTCCGTTCTGGCAGTATGTCAAGAAGCCGCCATAAGTAGCACCCCATTCAATGCCGGGCTTGGTAATCTGAAGCTGCAGGGCATTGAAGATACCCGGACCACCGCCCGGTACCATGAGGTCGAACTGGCCCGGCTTCACATCGTGACCGATATTGGATGCCATGACAATGATATGCTTGCCCTTGAGAGCCTTGTGCGTCGCCTTGGCTCCATTGCTTGCGCTGGCATCATGGAAGGAACCATCATACTGCAAGTGGAAGCACTTGCCGCACGAGGTTGTCGCATCGCTACCGGCAACGAAGGCGTACGCCAAGGTATCGTTCACGGCCACAGGAGCCATGTCGGTGCAGGTGAAGCCGCCGCCAGATGCGGGACTTGCTTCCTGACACGCATTCGGAGTATTCTGGATACCCACCCAGTAACGTTCCAGTCCCTTGCTGTAGGTAAACGTGGGAATTTCAATATCATGGATATTGCAGACGCGGGCCGTGTAGTGGCTGGCTTCGTATTCCGCCTGGGTATTGATCTTGGGCTTGCCTTCGGCGCCATCGGTACTCGTCTGGGAGCAGTGGGGCTTGCAGGCATCCCAGTAGCGGGTATTCCAGCCGCTGGTGCCGTTGCCGAGAATAGTCTTGAGCGTGGGCACGGGATATTTCTTGATGTCTTCTTCGGGGTTACCGCTCGGCTTGACGGGTTCTGCGCTGCTAGAGCTTTCGGGAGCCACATCGGAGCTGGAGGTCGGATTCACGGGACCTACACCGCTAGAAGAAGTCGGGTCAATTGCACTCGAGAGAACCGTGCCCGAGGAAGTCGGGTCGACCGGATTCACGCCGGAAGAGGAATTGGGATCAGTCGGATTCACGACATCTGCGGAGGAGGAACTCACCGGCACAATCGCACCCGTACCCGGGTCCACCGTCGCATTCGCCGGGCAGACCGTAAGTGCATTCAGGTCAACGCCCGCCGTGATGGGAGCACCGCTCAAGTCCATCAGGACACCGTCAGCAAAATAGCCGACAGGATTTCCGGCTGCATCGGTCACATTGCCGTCGGCGTAAATCACGTACACGCCATTCGCGTTCAAAACAAAGGCATCCGCAGTGGCGACAATACCCGCGCATTCTGTATTGGCGGAAGGGGGATTATTCGGGCTCGAGGCGGAATCGTCACCGCAAGCACAGAGGGCAGCCACGGCGCTGGCCGCAACCATCATCTTCACAAAACGTCTTTTCATAAAGCTCCTTTTCTATTTACGCCCTTAAAAATATATTCTGTTCCCCAAATGCGGAAGTAAAAAAGCAATTTGACGCAACTTTGTGTTCCCAAAACGTGCCCGCGAGTGCCCAATCGCACAGGATTGTGCGACTTTTCGCCACAAAAAAAGACCCTCGCCTTCGCGAGGGTGACAATATAGAATCGCGAGTGCGACGATATGAAAAGACCCTCGCCTGCGCGAGGGTGACAATATAGAATCGCGAGTGCGACGATATGAAAAGACCCTCGCCTTCGCGAGGGTGACGATATAAAATATCGAGGGTGACGATTTAGAATCGTGAGAGCAACGATGCAGAAGCGCGATTAGTCGCGGAACTTCACCTGCTTGGTGCCGGCGACGACTTCACCGATCTGCGTCCACTTCTCGCCCTTGGCTTCGAGGTGTGCAACGACTTCGGCCTTGTCAGAGGGGTCGATGAAGATGAGCATGCCCATACCCATGTTGAAGGTATTGTACATCTCGTCCTTCTCCACAGAGCCAGCCTGCTGGATGAGCTTGAAGATCATCGGCGGGTCCCACGTGGTACGGTCGATAATCACGTCGACATCGTCCGGGAGGATACGCGGGATGTTGCCCTGGTAGCCCGAACCCGTGATGTGGGCGAGGCCCTGGATAATCTTCTTGTTGCAGAGGTCGATGAGGCTCGGGTAGTAGCTGCGGTGCGGCACGGCGAGCGCTTCGCCAATCGTCTTGTCCATGCCGTCGACGAGGGTATCCACCTTGTAACCGGCCACGTCGAACAGCACCTTGCGGGCGAGCGAGTAACCGTTGGTGTGGAGACCGGTAGAAGGCAGACCGAGAATGATGGTACCCGGCTTGATCTTCTTGCCGTCGATGATGTTTTCACGTTCCACGACACCCACGATGGTGCCGGAAATGTCGTAGTCGCCCGGACCGTAGAAGCCCGGCATTTCTGCAGTTTCACCGCCAATCAAAACGAGGTCGTTCTCACGGCAGGCCTTGGCCATACCGGCAACGAGCTTGTCCATGACACCCGGTTCCAGGCGGCCCGTAGCCACGTAGTCCAGGAAGAACAGCGGGCGCGCGCCCTGCACGAGGATATCGTCACAGCAGTGGTTCACGATATCCTGGCCCGGCAGTTCGTGCGTGCCCATCTCGATATCGACCTTGAGCTTGGTGCCCACGCCGTCGACGGAACTCACGAGCACCGGGTCCTTCATGCCGAGGTGGTTCAGCGTGAAGAGACCGCCAAAGTTGCCGACGTCACCGAGGACGCCCTGGTTGAATGTAGTACGTACGGATTTCTTGACACCGACCATCGCTTCGTCAGCTCGGGCCAGGGAAACTCCTGCGTCTGCGTAATTCATCTTTTTTCCTTTGCCCGGAATCGGGCACTTTGTTTTGCCCTGCTAGCGGGCACCTTGTTTTTCATCAATATTTCTGAGCGCATCCAGAATGAGGCTCGTGGTATCGGCCATCTGGTTGATGTTCGTCGTCTCGGGCATCAGGTGCGTATCGAGCTTGTACATGGAGTCGTCGCCCCATGCAAGAATCTGCTCGAGAGCATCCGGCCCTGCCAGTTTACCGCACTTGGCACAGCAGATGCGGCCATCCTGGAACGCGACAAAGCCCCTACCGCCCTGGTTCGATTCGCAAATCACCGTACCGGTAATGCGGCTCTTTTCCATGGTCTGCGCGAAATCGATAAACGGCAACACCTTGCCCGAAGCAAGGAGCGAGAGGCGCTGGAACTCGTCGAACGCCTTGTTCTTCGCACGGAGGCTGTCGCACACCACCTTGTACAGGAACACCATGATGTTGGGGTTCTTGTCCAGGAACTTGACGAACTCGGCCTTCGGGATGTGAAGCACCGTGCAGCCATCCTCGGCAGCGATAATCGTGTTGCTCGTGGGTTCGTTACAAAGAATCGACATCTCGGCAAAGCATGCGCCACTTTCGATATAGGCAAGCACGCTGTAATGCCCATCGGGGAGAATCTGGCCGCACACCTGCGCACGGCCGCTCTGCATCACGCAGAAGAACTGCCCTTCCACTCCGCCCTGGACAATGATCTCGCCAGCATCGTACTCGCGGATCTGGGCGTTCAGCAGCAAGAAGTCGGCACATTCACGCGGCACCTGCTGCAGGAACGGGACCTTTGCTTCGTAGCTGGAGGCAATCCAGCCACCAATACCTGTAGGAGTCTTCATCATATACGCTAATTATAAATATTTCTATACCATCTGTAAGGTTCATCCGGCTTTTTTTCGCCGGTTTTGGGCGCTTTTTCCCCAAAGATGCAACCATGAAGATTCCATACCAGTTCCACGGGCCTTGCGACCGCCCCCTCGTAGAAGTCGTTCCCGCCACCCGCGCTCTTGCGGGCATCGTTCTGGCACACGCGCTTTTCCCTGAACGCCCTTATGCGGGAGAGACGCGGTTCCGCGGCCAGGATTTCTTCGGGCGTGCCGTATATCCCGGGATTCACCCACACGTCGGCGCTGTCGGCAACCGCAAAGATTTCTTCGAGCGAAAGCTTCATCTCGCGGGTGGTATCGCCCGCCCACAAGTAACAGCCGCCCGCCTGCCTGATGAGGCTTGCGGTATAGCTCCTGCCACCCGGTGCATACCACACACCGCCATACGCCATGCCCGCAATTACACGCGGGCCGTTTGCCCTGCAGGCCGTAAGCGGGTCGGCTTCCTTCTTCGCCATATCGGGAATCAGGCCCGAATACGTTTTCGTAACGAGCGCCGCCTGCGGTTCCACACCGAAGAGTTTTGCAAACAAACTAATCCAATCGAATTTCGCGAACGGAGTGTCTTCTTGCCATTCCGAGGTAAGCATGAGCGGAATATCGAGCGTGGAGAGCCTTTCGTAATCGTCGTAGGCGCCACCCGTAGCAAATGTCATCACGAGGTCGGGCTTGAGCGACACCACCTTCTCGAGCGATACCTGAGGACCGTTCCCGACCTCCACGATTTCACCCGCAGTCACGCGCGCGGCAAGCGCGGAATCCACGATATACCTGCCCTCGCCCACGCCCATTATGCGGTCCTCGACACCGAGGCGGAGCATGAACCCGAGTTGCGCCGAAGACAGCACGACCACGCGCCAGAGCGGAACCCGGAGGGGCACCGCGCCCGCCCATTCCCTGCCCGCGGAAAGCTTCCGGAGCGTCGCGGTATCGGAGGCAAGGGCGGAATCCACCAGCACGAAGCGCTTGACCAGCGTATCGCGCCCGACTACGGAGCGGATTTCGGCCAGCGGCTGCCCGCAGGATACACCCATCCGGAGCAGGCGGGCGTATTCCAAGGGGTAAAACTGCACGGAATCCGAACAGAGGGGAGCGTTGCCTGCCCGCGATTCGCGGGAAGACGTTTCCCCGCGGGAATCCCCCCCGCAGGCGGCAAAAAACAGGGCGACAAGCACCGCGAGAGCCAACCTAGCCCCCAGGAACGGCCTCAAAAAAGCACGTAAATCGTTGATTTTTAACACTTTATGAAAATTTTCCCTGCACATGTGCAAAAGATAATGTATTTTATACACCGGAATTTACTTATTTCGGAGTCTTGTATGAAGACAAAAATAGTTTACCTGGTCTCGCTCCTCTGCGCACTCACGTTCGCGACAAGCGCGTTCGCAGATTCGGAAGACGGTTTCTACGAGAAGGACCATATCCGCGGGTTCATCTCCTTCGGCGCTGACTACCGCGGCATGTTCGACGGTTTCAACGACTACGTGAACACCATTGCGAGAATCAATCCGGGCCACATGATAAAGGACAGCTCGGGCACAGCCGAACGCTATTCCGGCACACTGAAGTATGCCCCGTTCGACGACTGGTATGTCGGGCTGCACCTGAACATCGGTGCGCAGTACAAGCAGTTCCTCACCTGGTTCAACATCAACCTGACTCCGACCCAGATTTCGGAACGCCCCGCCGAAACTTACAACGTAACAGGCGAGTCTTCCGGCAACTCCGAAAAGATGCCCCTGTACGACGTCAAGTGGTTCTCTTACGGCGTGGACTGGATGTTCGCATGGAAACTCTTCGGCGAGCACACGTTCATCAACCTCATCCCGGCCGTGGGCTTCGGCTTCAACCTCATGAACTTCCACATGGCATCGAACTTTGCCATCGGCGAGAACAGCAACTACGTGGACCTTCGCGACCGCTACTACAGCACGATGGACATGTCGTTCAATACCGAACTTGAACTCCGCCTGGAATTCGACCCCATCGCCATCGGCATCTACGGCGGCTACCGCCACGTCGACTACAGCGACCTCGAAGTCGAGGGCAAGCTTGTCGAGCACGGTCCGTTCGACACCGACAACAACGGCGACACCTGGTTCGTGGGTCTGCGCGTTACCTGGATTTTCATGAGTGACTGGCAGCGTAAGCAGGCAGACAAGCTGTAGAGACCGCCCGCGCTTTATTTTTACCCGTCGCAGAAGAGGCCGCTACCCGCGGCACCCATTAGGCCTTCGGCCACGCAATCCATCGCCACGTAGAACGTGGCGTTTTCCTTAAGGTTCCGGTCGGTCTTCCACACCACATTGCGGTCGTTCTTCACGTACTGGAAGTTCCAGCCCATAAGGAGCGTCTTGATGCCCATCGCAGAGAGCTTTTCGGGCAAGGGCGCGAACTGCCTTTGCGAACTCAGGAGCACCAGCGCGTCCATCCTGCTGTATGTCGCGAACATCATCACATCTTCCATGAGCGACATGTTGGGCTTTACGCCATCGGGCCCTACCTGCTCGCAATAGTGGATCTGGAACCCGGTATACCTGAGTTCCCGTTCCAGGCACGAGATTCCGTGCGAATGGCAGTACATTTGCGGGTCCTTGTACGGATGGTAGTAATGGCACTGCATCTGCGCATACCGCGATACGGGCGTGAACAGGCGGAGCGCCTCCTTCCGCGCCCAGTTCTTGATGGCGCGGAAGTCGAGCGGCGTGTGGCAAGGGTGGTAAAGCCTGTAGTAGTCGTTGGCTTTCTTGAGCGTGTATCCGTCCACGATGAAGAATACACGCAAGGGTGCTTTTGTCGTCATGGGAATCTCCGTTTTTAAGTGTTCCTATCCTTAAAACGGAAATCCCCCCTAAAATAAGCCAATAAAATTTTGTTTACGTGAAAATTTTACAAAGCTAGTCCAGCAAGTCCCTCTTGTCCAGGTCGTCCGTCAGGGAGCCCGGCATCCAGTTCTTCATCTTCTTGAACGTATCGTCATTAAGCTTTTCACGCCACGCCTGCATCTTGACCTTGTCGCCCATGTCGGCATAGATGCGCACGAGGTTCATCACCGCGCACCAGTAGCGAATGGACTTGCCCGTACGCGCCATGTAGTCCGCGGCACTCTTCTCGTAGATTGCGGCAGCCTCCTTGTAGCGTTTGAGCCTGTAGAGCATGTCGGCCTTGACCTGCAACAGCACCGGATGGTTCGGGACCTTGCCGAGCCCGCGCTGCGCAAGCTTGAGACCCGCATTAAAGTCACCCTTGTCATAATGCATCCAAACTAGCGAAGTGAGGTACAGCGGCCAGAACCGCTTGGAGCCCGTAGCAACGGAATCGAGCACCGCAAGGTATTCGCTGCGGCGATCGGACTTGAACGGCACCCAACTGAAACTCTTGTCTATGTAGTATGCGTATATCGCGTAGAAGGCGCGCGCCTCCTGTTCCGGAGACTCCTCGAACAGCTTTGCCGCAGAGCGCGTAGTCATGGCGCCCTTCACCGAATGGCCCGACTCGCTCTGCACGTAGCCCAGCTCGAACTTGCGGAGAGCCTCCCACAGCCCGGTAGAGGCGCACTTCTCGAGGTTCACACCCGCCTTCAGCAGCGACGCCGTATCGCCCAGGTCGTCATAGCGGCTCACGCGAACGATGTTCTCGAGCACGCAGCCTACACCGTCGTCACTCCCGCGGACTTTTTTTGCGAGCGCCATGGCACCGTCGTAATCGAGCGCCATGGACTTCTCGGTCACCTGCTCGGACAGTTGCATCAGGGGCGCCGGGAGCGCAAGCGTAAGCGACCCGCCAAAGGCGAGCGCGAAAGGCAGTACCACAAGTGCCAAGATACGGGTAAACACAATACTCCAAAAATAAAAAATTTGGCTATTCACAAGCAGTCCACAAACAAGCTTTCGGCGCATGTTCATAAGTGAAGGGCAAAAACAGGGCGCAATTTTATAATCCAACATGGAATAATTGGAAAACACGTTCAACAAGGATACAGCCCTGTCAAAAAACGACAAATTATCCCCTTTAGAATCAACGAGTTACGGATATCCCGAAGCCCTGCAAACCTTGTATTATGGGCACTTGCGGCACGCGCTGTCGAAACTTACAATAAGAATATTTCTTTACAAATGGTGGTCTTTCGGGGCCTATAAAATCTATAATAAAAACAAGAAATCCACAATGTTTTAACAATCATGTCACCAACCGCCGGCAAGAGGGACGAGCACGACATGACAAACCCGTAGAAAATTGCGATAAGCGTATGGAGGCAACCATGAAACCAATCCATAAAACATCCGCGATATCATTCTACCTGATCAACTCCGGGTTCAAGGCCTTCAAGAACAGGATCCGCGAGGAGTTGAGCGCCATCTGCAGCACTCCGCTGGAATCCCTCGTGGATGACTCGAGCCTGCAGGTGTATTACCGGAGCGGAGAATCCGCCGACTACGTCGCCGCCTGCATCGCGGGCCCCAACTGCGAGATTGACGACGATCTGGATTTTGCCGACGCGGGATAGCGAGAACTTTCTCTCTGTAAAAAAGGAGCCCGCGGTGTGCTGCCGCGGGTTTCCTTTATTTGTAATCTCCCCGATTACTTCTTTTTCTTCTCGTCCTTCTTGTCGGATTCTGCGGTGGGCTGTGCGGATGCAGGCAGGTTGCAGCCTTCCATCACGTAGAACTTGCCCTTGCGGACGGTCACGACCTTCGTGTTCGTGTTCGCTCCACGTACAAACTTGATTTCGCCATACACGCTCTCGAACGAGGGCGTGTTGTTCAAGTACTTGGTGAGGCTTTCGGCGTTCTTCTGGATACCCGAGAACACGATATTCGCCGCATCGTAGCTGAGGCCGCTCACCTTGTCTTCGGCGGGATCTTCGCCCCACTTTTCCTTGAACGCCTTCGCGAATTCATCAAACTTGTCCTTGTTGCCCGAGATGTCGAGGCCAGGCACGCTGAAATAGGTACTGTCCACGAGGTGCTTGCCCTGGATCAGGAGTTCGCGGCCATACCAGCCCGAGGCACCGAGCATGGTGCCCGCAATCTTGTTGTAGGCGACCTGCCCCACCATGAGGCCCGCGTCGCCCGGGTTGGTGGAGGGAATGAATATGCCGGGAATCTTCATCGTGGAATCGGCCAGGTAGTCACGGCGTTCGCGGGCGTTCACCGCATCGAGGTCGGAGGCCCCGCGGGCAATGTTCCTGCGGCGGTTTTCCTGCTTGTAGCGCACGTCGCGGAGCAGCTTGAATTCGGTCGCGTAGTCGGGGCGGCCCTCCTCGTAACTGCGGAAGGCTACCACGTTGCCGCCGCGACGCTCCACCGCGCGGGTAAAGCTCTGCGACATGGCGGCGCCGTAATCGCCCAGCGGGCTAAGCACCGCGAACTCGCGGATGTCAAGGCACTTGGTGGCAAAGTCCGCAATCTTCTGCGCGAGGTTGTCCATCGTGATATTCACCTGGAAAATGTTCGGGCCCATCTTCGCGATGCCGTCGTCGGTCGCGGTCGGGGTGAGCATCGGGATGTTCTGGAAGTTGCTGCCGAGCCAGGCGGCAACGGTCGCGGCGGGCGCACTCATGATGGGGCCGATGACTGCGACGATACTATCCTGGTTCACCGCCTGCTGGGTTCGCATGAGGGCGATAGAGGCGTCGGCGCGGGTATCGGCGATGCGGATGCGCACCTTCTTGCCGAGGCCGGACTGTTCGTGGGCGAGGTACACGCCCCGCACCGCGGCGGCGCCGAATTCTGCAAAGTCACCCGAAAGCGGCGCGAGCACCAGGATGGTGGGCTTGCCGGCGCCAAGACCCTCGAGGGATTCGAGGCCCTGCTGGGCCGTAGCGGAAAGGTTCTCGGCGACACTGCCGTTCAATACCTTCTTGTACCAGTAGCGGGCGGCGCGGTAACGCTTGGCGTTCTGGCATTCGCGGCCCATCTGGAGCTGCATCCAGCCCACCACGTCCTTGTCGACCGGGTACTTTTCCATAAGCGCCTGCAACTGGTCGGCATTCAGGAGGCTTGCCGCAAGCGTCTGGATGGCGACATCCTTCGTGTGGCCCTTCGCGGCCGGGTTCTTGGTATAGGCGAGAATGCGGAGCATCGCCTCGACACCCTCGTAGACGGAACCCTGCTCGGTAAGCACGATGGCTCGGGCAAGTTCCATGCGCTCGCGGTACTCGGAGGCCACATGGTACTCGAGGAACTTGGAGGCAAGCTTCAGGGCATCGGCACGCTTGTGTTCGCGCAGGTAGCACTCCGTGAGGAGCACTGCGGCCTGGGCACCTTCGTGCTTGCGGAAGCTCTTGGAATCGGAAAGTTTCTGGAGCGCGGGAGCCGCCTCGGCACACTTGCCTTCGCGGATGAGGGACTTGGCCTTCGACACGTCGTCCTGGGCAAAGAGGGCCGTAGCGAACGCGCACACAATGAGAAAAGGTAAGAGTCGATTCATAATAATCTACTGCGCTAGTCTTCGGCGACAGTTTGAACCACTTCGTGTTCTTTCTTGATTTGTTTCTGCATGGTTTCCGGGAGCTTGGCCCAGTCCATGACATCCACGCGGAACGAAAGACCGCTTTCGGCAAACGCCTTCTCCACCGCGGTCATCGCCTCGAAAGAGAGGGGCCTTTCGGCAATGACTACAAGGTCGAGTTCCGTTTCCGGGGTAAGGTCCACGCCCGTGAGCCTGGGACCGTATGCCCAGACCTCCAGCCCCTCGAAATGGAGGGAAAGGATTCGCTGGACGGTTTCCAGTTGTTCAGTTTCTAAGCAAAGAGCCATAGTGCGACAAATATAGTTAATGGGGACGGTCAGGAATTGGCACGGTTGGCATGGAGCGTGCCAAAAATCGCCGATGCCAAATGTGAGAAAAATCACGCGATTTTGCATAGCAGAATGCGAAATTCGTCTAAAAACGGCATTTGGGGTTTCGCAGGCCCTCATCTTTGTCATTTTTTGACAAAAAATGCCCCTTATATGGGAGGCCACCCAAAGGAACCGAGGAAGAAATTTTGAGAAAAGACTTTACAAACCACAAACCCAAATCGATAAGGAAGTATGCGATTGATGTATTCCCTTTTTTCCAGCAGCAAGACATAACACCGCAGGGGACCCGACGGACGCGCACGGGAACGCGCCGCCGCCCCTACCCCTCTTCCCATAACTCGATACCCCAAAACCGGGGCATCAAAACAATCAAGCCCGACCATCGAGGCCGGGAAAAGGGAATTATGTCTATGAAGCAGACCCAGAAGACCACCGCCAAGTACAACCTCTCCAAGGAACAGGAGATGGAACTCATCCAGGCAATCCGCCAGGGTGACAACGACGCCGAGAACCAGCTGTTCAGCTCCCTCTACGGCTTCATGAAGAAGACGCACGAGTTCGGCCCCGACGGCATCACGGGCAGGGCGAGGGAAGAACTCAGCAGCAACTTCGAAAACGCGCTCGCCGACCTCGAGATTCTCGAGATCTTCCGCAAGTGCGTCGAGACCTACGACCCCGAACGCGGGTCGTTCAAGACCCATCTCGGCTACCGCCTGAACATGGCGGCCAAGGACCGCGTCCGCAACAGGACCAAGTCCAAGGGCTTCGACAATCCCGACACCCTCGTGTTCGTGGACACCGGTTCCCACGAGTGCGACGAGGGTGACGGCCAGAAGGGCGTCATCAACAGGTTCGACGCCCTGACCGCCGACTGGGCCGAAGCAAAGGCAATCGAGGACGAGGAACACGACCTCTGTTTCAGGACCATCGACCTGATTATTGAGCACTTCGGCGAGGAGAGCATCGAGGGTCGCTACGTGGAACTGTACTGCGCCCTCGGCGTGGACGGGAAGAAGCACACCGCCGAGATCTGCGAGGCGCTCGGCTGCTCGCGCCAGACGCTCAGCAATATCAAGAAGCGCATCTACGATGCGTTCGGCGGGATGTGGCCCATGGCGGCATAAGAACCTTCTTTGTGGTGAACCAGAAGCGGCGCCCTTCGGGGCGCCGCTTTATATTTGTACTGCGTAACGCAAGGAACCTATTGGAGAACGGCACCTTCTATACCCACATATTCCTTGTAGGCATTCCCCGTAAGCCATTTCTCCGCATGTTCATTCACGGACCTAAAAACGCACTCCTTGTTAGTGCATTCGGCAATTTTTTCTCCAAGCCTGTTGTGGAAATATTTGCTATTCGGGCCAGGAACATACCTCCCGCGCGCAGCATCGTAAACCTGGTGCGCGCCGCCGTTTTTAAACGCCACATTGCTCGTCTTCTGGACCATCTTGGTCGTCATGTAGGCAAGGTATGCTCCATCCTTCCCCCATTTAGGATTCACCAGGAAATCCACAAAGTTTTCCGCTTCAAGCCATTCATGCACACCGCCAGCACGAATACCGCTTTCCTTGATAAAGTTTTTATGGCTATTCCAAAGTTTTTCTATCAGGTCTTCACGGCCAGATGTTTTTAAACGTATAAAGAACTCGACGAAGCCTTCCCTAAAACTTTTCCCTGTGAAGTCGACAACAGCCTGCTTGAAAGCCAACCGGTCGTTGATAATGTCGATTTCCCTAGACCTTGGAATTTCGATTTTCGGCATTTTCTCTAGCTCGGCAACTGCCTTCGCGTTCTTACTCGAAGCAATGGCCCTCGCATACTTGCCCTCCTTCAAGGCGCCTGCAGCAGACTTCAGGAATGGCGTAGCAAGTTCGCCAATTTTTCCAACACCAAAGGGCATCGCGACGAAAGCCGCATTGAGGAGTTGCGCCTTGCCGTAATCCTTCCAGGAGGCTTCAACGCAATCATCGCCATAACATTGCCGGTCTATGGCTCGGAAAGACAATAACGTCAGTTCCACAGCCTCTAGCCCAGCAATGGAGAAGAAACCTACACCACAAACTGGACCCGCTACAGGGGCAGAAGCGGGAACTACGAGAGAACTCACACAGAAGCCGGCATCAACAATAGCCGCACCCGTAATAATTTTCTGGAACAATGCGTGGTGTTCTTCCAGCTTTCCAGCAATCCAAAGGCCGCTAACCCAAGATCCAGCTTTTTGAAGCCAACTCAATTCCTTTATTTCCCCCTCATCAAACACGAGTTTGACTGTGTCACCGCTTTCATTCGCAGCACGGAAGTACTTGCTAAGCCCAGTATGCCCCGACCAAATTCCCTTGATGTTCAATTCTCCGGATTCATAGGGAATTAAGCCACTCTGTGTAAACATGTCCGAGAAGTGGCTTGACGAGATTTCCCCTAGCCCGGCAATCTGCCCATCCGCAAAGTGCCCTGAGTAGGCATACAGATCCCCGACAGCAATATCTCCTATGCCGTGAACTTTCGCATTTTCAAATTGGCCATGGTAAAATATGGAATCCCCCTCGTGAACAACTATCAGAACACCCGTCCCTGCAACGCGACCGTCATTCAAGGGGCCAAAATATATGGCTTCGTCGTTTTCATTGAAGGGGATGGGTTCAAAATCAAAGAACCCACTCTCCATAGCGTACTCTTCAAAACTTCCATCATAAATGCGCGACAGAGGTCCCATGAACACCGCATCCGTGTCGTTGAAGGCTCCATGAACTTTCCTACCGGTGTACAATTCGGCCATTCCCGTATTCGTGTAAATGCACGAATCGAAATCCAGGCCATTGAATCGCCCTTTATAGAATTCGGTAGACGTATCAGAATGGATTATGGTAACCTCGGCCGACTCATCTTGCATAACGCCATTCTCGACGCTCCCCTGGTAAATCGTCCGCGTATTAACGGCCTCCACCTCGGCGAAACCGTTTGCCATTTTTCCACCTTCAAGTTCGCCCTCATAAACCACATGTACGGTGTCAGAACCATCAAAAAATTGGTTACTTTCGCCACCATAGATTGCGGATAAGGGACCATAAAACTCGTAGAGATTTTCGGAACCCTCCGATTCAATGCGCTTGAATTGGTTAGAGGTTTCGACCGGCGAGATATCGGCCGCATGGGCGAATGCTATTGCAGTAAGAATGATCAACAGAAACATAATGTCTCCTTTTCCTCCATTTTAGAGGCGTGAAATGGGTTTGTATTGCATATTAACTGTTCCTATTAAAATGAAGATTGAATATTAAAAAACAAATAAATTAAGTACTAATCCATTTATCAGGCCTCAATGATGGGGTTGGCTACATCAATAAGGGTGTTCGCTACTTTGATTACCTCCTTAATCTGTATAGGCGTTTTCCTCTAAAGGTGGCCCCATCTTACGCCGGGGCCGTTGCACATGTACCGTTAGAGATACCTGTTGAAGAAGTCTTCGATACCATCAAGGATATCGCGGACACAGTCTCCTGCAAACTCAATAGTATCTTCCATAAAGATACTCACCTCTTCGATTACTTCCTTAATCTGCATAGGCGTACTCCTCTAAAAGTGGCCCCATCTTGCGCTGGGGCCGTTGCGCATGTATCTTCAGAACTACTAGTCGAACAAGCTACCAATACCATCAAGGATATCGCAGACACAGTCGCCTGCAAACTCAATGGTATCGCCCGCGACTTCCAATGCGCCGTCAACGATATCGCCAGAGTGCGACACCACTTCTTTCGCGACACCAGAGGCGACTGCGGTTCCGATTGTTTTGACAAAGATCTCCAACATAGTGGGCTCCTTTGGTGCTTCTGCACCGATTGAAAAATGGAAAAAAGTGATTGTCCCCATTTTACCATGCGCAAGGGGGCTTGGCGCGAGGGTTTAATCAAAAAATTCGCTGATAAGCCATGCCGCAAAAAAGATCATCTTGGTAACTCCTGGGTCTCTTGTTAATCGTTAGATTTGCCGAATCATCCGGACAAAGAGATATAAGCAAGATTCGTGCCAAAACAAAAAATTGTCGTTTTTTGTAAAAAAACGACAGTCCTCCCCCAGATGAGTGATTTTTTATAGGTAAAATCTTACCTTTTCAGTAAAATTTTACCTATATTCAATAAGAGGTTGTTAAAATGACAAAGAAAAAAGTAAGCCTAATGACATGGATGGCAACAGAACGCGATCCAAACTTGTTCGCTAATGTTTTGCAAGCGGCAAAAAAACAATATGACGTAGAACATGCCTATTATCTCTACACCAGCGGGAAAAAAAGCAAGACGAAGGTCCTGGAACACAATTTGAAGTATATGGAAAAAAATTATTCTCCATTACTAGAGCCTATCCCGATAGAAATTAACAACCCATACTCAGTAGAGGAATTGTACGAAAAAATGCAAGACGCTTTAAAGCCCAGACTTGCATTGATGGGAGACTTAATCATCAGTACAACAGCAGGGACCACGGCAATGTACGCCACTTGGATACTGCTATATGTGGGCGGTTTTTTCCCTCTTGGGACAGAACTCTTTTCCGCACGAAGAAAGCAACCAAAAGGAGCCGTATATTTTGAGGAAAAAGATATTAAAGACGGCCCTGAGCGAGAACTTCAAAAAATCAATAACTTCAAATTTAACACGTATCTTTCTCAGTTAAGAACGCTTGAAAAACAAACCGACGAAACTTCACAAATCTACCATTACAACGAGCCTAGATCAATCAAGGGAAAAGTCGCGCACGATAACATACTAAGATTCGCCCATGTTTCCGAAGCGCCTATATTAATTTACGGAGAACGCGGCGTTGGAAAATCTACGGCCGTGAAGGAATGGATTCTTAAAATAAAAGCTATGGTTAAAGAGAAAAAAGAACTTCCTTTTGTTCCAATCAATTGCAGTTCGTTAGACCCAAATTTGGCAGAATCTATAATTTTCGGCTATGCTCCTGGCGCCTTTACTGGAGGCCTAAAAGACGGAGCCGTAGGATTAATCGAACAAGCTCGCGATGGAATTCTTTTTCTTGATGAAGTTCAAGATCTTAAAAAAGATGTTCAACGAAAATTGTTACAGGTTTTTAACGACCATTGTTATAGAAAAGTTGGAGACACATCTAATGAACAAATAGATATTAGATTCGATCTGATTTGCGCCACAAATAAATCTGAAAAAGAATTAAAACAGATGCTTGATTTGGATTTCTACGATAGGATCTGCATTTACAAAGTCACACTTCCTCCATTAAGAGAATGTCGCGAAGATATCCCAGATTTATGGAATGATACCTGGCGAAACGTCTGCCTTAGTACAGGTCATGAGGAACTCTTAAACAAAGGAGGAATCAATCATTATTTAAGCGAATACTTCGCCAAATCAAATCTATACGGAAACATCCGTTCGTTACGGAAAGTAGCCTTCTTGAAAATTGCATGGATGAATGAAAAAAGCGACAAGGAAATTCTTGAAATGGTAGCAGATGAAGAAGAATCGGAATTAGAAACCGCCTCTTTTTCGCAGGATTCATTTTTTGAAAAATACGAATCTATGCCATGGAAGGATACCGATGCTCAATTTCGTAGGGACCTAGCACAGTGGTCTAAACAAAAATACGGTTCCCTATCCAACGTGGAAAAAAAACTAGGCTGGAAAATCCGGAATCTGCAAAACGCATTAAGAAATGACTAAAAAATGGAGGCAAAATCCGAAAAATCAACCAAATTTTGAAAACAATTGCTGTTTTTCAAGTATTTTACTTATATTACTTGTATAAGAAATAGGATGGTTTTTATGCAGGAAAAGAAGTTGCTGGGGCTGCTGGAAAAGCTAAATAATAGCCAAAGTGCCGAAATTAGCGAGTTTAAGGAACTTGTTTCTGCTTTTGACAATGAAATTGTATCCATTGATCAAAAATTGGCTGAACTACAGGATTGTATCCATTCGTATAAGTTGCCTGCAAAAGACGAATTGGATCTTGTGACACAAGCCATTGAACAACTTTCGGAAAAGTATCGTAAAATCTATTCTTTGACAAAGAACATTACGTCGTCCGAAGAAATTCATGAAACTGATGGGGTAGAAAATTTCATTTGCGCTGTTGAACATAGTAAGCACTTGGCTTTACGTGCAAAGGTGAATGAGGCCCGCGAAATTTTGAGCAGGTTCTGTCGAATTGTCCCGCCCTCCTCTGATCCTAAGTGCATAGAGCATCACCAGCAGCAAGCGCAGAATGCCCTAGAAAAACTGGCTAATATAGAAAATCAAGATGTTGAATCGCTTCTAGAACTTGCAAATGCTCCGAAGGTATTCTTGGATGCTTTTGACTGTGATTCCGAGGCGGATGAATTTTTTGATTTGGTCGAAAAGGCTCGCGAGATTTATGGTCAAAAAGTTTCTTTCTTACTAACGATCAAAAAGTTTAGAGAAGCGGAACCCCAGGAAACTGTTGCTCAGGAACCTGAACTCAAAAAGCCTGAACCCCAGGAAGCTGTTTCTCAGAAACCCGAGTCCCAAGAACCCGCAACTGAGAAGCCTGAACCCCAAGAACCTATAGTTGATGAGCCTGCTGTTGAACAGCCCCCCGTCCAGGACGAGCATATTAGTGCTAATGGCGATGTAATTGTACCGCCGTTGAAAAAATTTAAGGACGATATCATTCCCTTGCTCCGTAGTAAAATTCATAGCTTTGTTCTTCCTGCGCTTTCAAAGTTTGGCTTTTTAAATAGGCACCAGATTAGTGCGATTTTGAAGCCTATCGAAGGCTTTCCTGTTGGTGGCATGCAAATGGATGAGGGCGTAAAGGCGCACATGTATGTAGAGTACGAAATGGCTGGGGTAGATGGTGATCAAACCAGATATTATACCCTTTCTCGATACTTTAGTGAAGGATTTAATAAAAACAAGGACAAAGTTAAAAAAGCCCTGCTTTTGTCCTATAGCCAAGGCGGTTTGATAGGGAAGGCCTCGCTTTCCAAAACTGAGGCTGATAGTCATATCAGGAAAAATGGTGTGCTTTTCACATATTATGGAAGCATGTCTCAAATCCTTGAAAAACAGAATTTAAAAAAGATTGTTGATGAAACTGTTCGGACGAAAAATAGTTACAAAGTTCCCGTTCCTTATGAAGATCGGTGTGTTGTGTGTTATCTGATTTTGGATGCTTCTGATGCCGCGGAATCAGATTGCCAAGACGTCTTGGTTGTTGCCGATGCTATAGAGATTCCACAGGTGTTCAATGCTGCTTGCGAAAATGTCTATGTGGCCAAGGATGGAAGGATTTATAAGTGTAATCCCAGGGAGGGCTCCGTTAGCGATCAGGTGCTAGAAATTGAAACGAGACCGGAACCTGTAGAGCCACAAGAAAAGGAGCCAGAGGTGTCTGCAGTGCCGCTTCAAGCAGTAGAGCCTGCAGTTCAAGAAGAAAACGACATTGTTGATGATACAAGCAAGGACGCTCCTCCTCCGCCAATGGTTGATGATTCTGTTTATGTTGCCGATGACGCGAATAGGGAGCCCATTGAAGAACCGACTGCAGGGCAGTTGATAGGGCTCCGTTGCAGGCCGAAAGAAAGTGAACTCCTCTATGTTGCAGAGGAATTGTTGAAGGCGGATAGTGACGAGGATGTTGTTATTCAGTCCTTGCTTTTGGCGGAAACGGCATCCTTTGAAGAAGGATTTAATAGGTGTGGGCAATTATCAAAGCAGATTCAGCTTGCTACACATTTGTTCTTAGACAAGTCTCTTAAGTATTCACAGGAAGTTGTCGTTGGTCTTGAATATACCTTGCCGGAAATTACGCTTGCAATTTATTTGCAAGGAATGGTGACCCCTGTCCCGCATGATTATGGATTCAAAGGTTTGGTAAGGTCTAGCTTTGAAAACTTTGACAACGAATTCAAAGATTTTGCGGAATTCAAACCTCTCTATAATGCCCTGTTGGTTTCTTTGGAAACCTATGAACTTGGTTTTACCAAGAATGTTCTGCGCTCTATTGATTCTAGTGAAAACCTTAGCAGGCAGATGAACGCTATGAGGGAAAAGGCAAAGATGAGCTTGATTCCTTCTCGTTCTAGCATTATTTTAGCTCATAAGCCGTTTAATGCTAAATACTTGTACGACCCTAATTGCGATATGTACAAGTACGTAAAGTGGGTCGAAGAAGGGAAAACGGATTCAAAGTCGTTAGGGGAACTCAAATTTTTCCTGGAAACCATAGATGTACATGAAGAATTGACCTTGGAAAAGGTAGAAGCGTACGTTGATGAATGCTGGGCCGAGTTTTTTAAAAAGAGTAGTACATCCCATGCGGTTAAACGAAAGTTTGTAGATGTCTTTTACAAGAGGATTGAAGTTGTAAAGGAATGGGTAGACTGTTTTGGTGGGGATGCTATTGATTCTTCTGCACAGCAAGAACGCAAGGATGCACGTGACAAAATTGTTCAAATTATTGACTCTTTGTTTGCAAATCTATCATGGAAAAAGCTGGGTCAAGGAAATATTCTTGAACTTGCCTTGAAGTATATCAAGATGTACTTGACGTCAAGTATCCCTGAAAATTATATGCTTTCCTCGTTCTCGGAACTGCTCAAGACGGGTTGCATTTCCTTGGATGAGGATGGAATGCCTTTCTTGGATCGTAATATGACGTTAATCCGTTATAATGAGCCCTGGCTTTACGCTTTACGCCATATTGTTGCCGAGAAAAAGGATTTTGATTCCGTAAGAGAAAGTATTACGACAGATGGTGATGTAGATTACAATAATCGACTTTCTCTGTTTGACAGTTTACACCAGCTTGATATGATAGATCTTTACCTGAATAGGAATTCTTATTCAAGTGAAGAGGAAAAGGAAATAACCTGGAATGCGGCTAGAGTGCATGCTGAACACGGCAAAGACAAGTTCAAAGATGATGTGGGCTTGCGTTACACCTATGGTCAATTTGGCGAGCGTGAAAAAGAAGAGCTTTTTGCCATGGTTGATCAGTTCCAAGACCAGTTCTTTGAAAGGGGTGATTTTGCTCAATGGAAGTGGTTCCTTGACGGTTTGGTGGAGCGGGAAAATGGGTTTGCTGTTCGCATCGGGAAAGGCTTGGCTGAACAACTTCAGAAGAAGAAAGCATCAGAAGAAGAAAATGTTTTCTTAAAAGAAGCGCAGAAGGCCTTTGATGAAAAGAACTACGCTCTTGCTGAAGAGTATATTAACCGCTACGACCATAATGACGATGTGGAAGATTATAATGAGGAACAGAATGCAGAGAAATCATACTTTGACGATTTCTTATCCCCAAGGGGTGCTAAAGCTCTGATTGGAGTTTGTAGGACAAATGCACAAAGACCTGTTGCTGTGTATGGCGAAGAATACCTTAAAGAAAACGTGACCACTTTGGATGTTGTTGCTGAAAAGAGTGATTCGCTTCTTAGAAACTGGTGGTTGGATCAGTGGAACGACCCTTTGCGCATTCAAAAGACACAGAATTTCTTTGACGCAATGGGATTTGAAGTCTCTGAAGTTACAGAACGAACTGCCCCTGGTGAATCTTTTAAGCATTTTACTGTTAAGGTGAAGCCTGTAGACAAGTCGTTGCGTTTGTATAAGCATCCTATTACCAGTTTTGGTACAGGACTTTCTAGCATTAATGTGATTTGTGTGAATAGGAACTTGGTTGCGGATAATCTTGTCCCTGATATTTTTGATTACTGTGTAAAGAAGAGCTTGCGCTCAATTAATACGGTTGTATTGATTAATCTTCCTCTTGACCTTTCGTATCGAAACCGTGTTGCCGACCTTACGCATACACCAACGAATAGCAAGAATCCGTTCCTTTTGATTGATGTCGTGTTGTTGGTCTATTTGGCGAGTTTAAGGCGTAGTGAACGTATTACGGCAATGCTTCAATGCACGTTGCCCTACTCCACCTATCAGCCTTTCTGTGACGACAATAGTTCTTCGGGTATTGGCGATGAAATGTTCTTTGGTCGAGAGGAAGAAATTAGTTCGCTAACTACGGATAATCCACCTTGCTTTGTGTATGGCGGCCGTCAGTTGGGTAAGACAACCTTGCTCTTGCGTGCGGCAAATCTGTGCCATAAGCCTGAATTGAAGGAAGTTGCGGTATATGTGGATATCAAACATTGCAACACCGAAGGATCATTTGTTGAAAAAATTGTCCAGGCAATAAATAGCAAACTTAGGGCGTCCCGTATTAGCATAATTCAACCTTGCAAAAGGATTAGTATCCTAAAAACGAACATAGAAAGGCATTTTGGAGAGGGTAAACTGGTATCGTTGTTCTTGCTGATGGATGAATCTGATGTTTATTTGGAAAGCATCTCTAAGGATAATTACAGCAGCCTAGAAGATTTTATTGCTTTGAAGCGCAGTACGCATAATCAGTTTAGATTTGTGTTTGCGGGCTTGCACAATGTGAGTCGTGCAAAGAATGCCGCAAGGGATAACAGCCTTTTGGGCCAGTTTGGTCGACCGCTTTGTGTTCGGCCCTTACGTTATCGCGATGCCTCAAATTTGCTGCTTCGCCCGTTGCGTTATCTTGGATTTAAGGTTGCTAAGTATCCATATCTAGATTCTATCCTGGCTAATACCAATTACTATCCGGGCATGATTCAGTTCTTTGGCAATATTTTGGTCAAAAGGACTCTGATTGATAAATACAACTACAGCTCTAGTGGTGGCAATCCTCCGTTCCTGTTGGATCGTTCTCAGTTGAGTCGGGCAATTGCGTCAGATTCTCTGAATAAGAGTATTCAGGAAAAATTTGTGATGTCCCTGCAATTGGATGATCGATACTTGATGTTGTCCAAATGTATTACAGCCCTTTACCACATCAATGATAAATCTAATATGATTTGGATGGGCTTCTCCATTGCAGAAATCAAGGAAATGGCTGATTTTCTTGGCGTAAAGATTCTTGCGAATGAAGAGCACTACGAAGACCTGCTCAACGAAATGGTGGATATGGGCATTCTTGAATTGTCTGATAACAAATATCGTTTACGTCGTAGGGCCTTTGTTGATATGATTGGCAGTAGCCTCGATAAAATTGAGCAAGATGTAAAAGAAGCTAATTTTGAGTTTGATAAGAAAAATGGAACGTAGCGCATTTGAAATATATTGGTGGGAAAAGATAACTAGTGCATCGGCTTTTGTTGATGCTACGGTAACCGCCTTGCGTGAGTGTAAGCTGCCGGTGTTGCTCGTTCCTAACGACTTGCCATGGCGAGATTCTATGCGTTATGTAATGCAGGGGCATGCCGTGGCGGATTGTTCTCGGTTAAGTGTAGAAACTATAGATGTTCTTGACAAAAACAAGGAGAACCGTACTCCGGGTGTATTTTTGTTGAAAATGTTGGGCGACGATACTTACCGGGGAAGCTCTGTGCATACGATTCAGCAGCATATTCTGAACAATAACCTAATGCAGGGCAAATTGCTTTGGATTAAGGGATTGTCGGAAAAAAATGTTGACCAATGGCTGAAATTTTGTAATGGTTTTGAAATAGAAAAAAGAGAACGCGGCATGATCGTTGTCGAAATGCCATTTGATAACGATATATCTCAATATAAAAATTTAAAAGCCATTCGATATGAGTCTCTTATTCGCGATTATAGCGTCCAGTTGTTTATAGAGTATGTATTGGATGATAAAGGGTACGACAAACGGTGGAGACACTATTTATCGATGCTTATTTCAACGTTGTGCAAGAAGGATGTTGAAATTGCCTGCATGCTGGCGCAGGATTATAAACTTAAGGTCTGTCGCATTGATGAAGCGTTGCGAAACATTTCGGTAGATGCAAGATTTGCAAGGCGTGGGTGCTCCGAAGATCATATTTTGAATTTAGTTCGTAATAAGAGAACAGAGAAAATTGATAGGCTTATCTGGACCGCTCAAATGCAGGTTTTGTTTCCCATAATGGAAATTGAGCGTATTAAGTGGGTCGAACGGTATTGGGCAGAAATAAAATCTGTTATAGAAACCCGTGGTATTACGGTTGTTGGCGGCAATACTTGGATTGCAAATCCGTATGAGGCAGAATTAAAGCGTCTTTATGAGTTGTATAAGGGTGAAGCTTTGGATAAAGAACGGGATAAAAAAAGAGAAAGCCGCCTTAAGTTAATGTACGAATGCCGTAATGAATTAGCGCACCTACATATATGCTCTCATGAAAAGGTGTACGCTTTGCTGGAAGCCCAGTTTGAAGATTTCTTTTAAAAGATAACGCCCCGCTCATGTGCGGGGCGATATTGTAAGGGAATATCCCCGCCGACATTGCGGAAAATCCTGAGAATTTCATCCCTGAAAAGGTACTTTGCGATTTGTGCGAATAGCGGCTATCCGATAAAACTCTCTAATTTCCATAATGTTTTTTGATTTGTTTTTTTCACAAACTGAACAATAGTCAAAAGCGGCGGCTCCCGGAAACGGAAGGCACCTTTTTTGTTAGATTTCTTTTGAATTAAGAAGCTTTACCGGACGCTAATATAAAATATATATTCCCACTAAAAATGAAAGCCCGCGGATATTTATTCCGTGGGCTTTTATTATAGACCCTATCGGTCGAGCGCAGCTCTCCCTCCAGGGTGACATTCACTTACAGCTCAATCACCCTGTCGTTCTGCAAAAGTTGCTCGAACGTCTGCCTTTCGCGGATGACCTTGAGTTCACCGCCCGTGTACATGGTCTCGGCGGCGTAGCGGCGGCTGTTGTAGTTGCTGCTCATGGCGGCACCGTAGGCACCTGCGTCATGGAGAATCAGCAAGTCGCCGACCTTTGCTTTCGGGAGCTTGCGGGTCACCACGAAGCCGCCTTCTTCCTGCGTGAACACGTCACCGGATTCGCAAAGCGGGCCCGCCACGACGGCATCGACCATCTCGTTCATTTCGCGACCGTCGCGGGCGATGATGGAAATGCCGTGATAACTGCCGTAGAAGCTCGGGCGAACGAGGTCAGTAAAGCCAGCATCCACCAGGTAGAACAGGTTGTCGCCCTGTTTTTTGACGGCGCGGATTTCGGCCATCAGGTAACCGCTTTCGGCCACCAGGTAACGACCGGGTTCGACTTCCAGGTGAACCTCGTGGCCGATGCTCTGCTGGATGTTCTTGCGGGCCTTGTCCCACAGGTCGTAGTAGGCCTGCATGTCGATGCGGTTGCCCTTGTCTTCTTCGTGGTACGGAATCGGGAGGCCGCCCCCTGCACTGATGGTGCGGAGGTGAGAGCCCAGGCGGCGGCTGGCATCCACCATAGCATCGCAAACCTGCGAGAGGTGTTCGAAGTCGGAGCCGGAACCGATGTGCATGTGCAGCCCGGTAATCCACATGCCGTTTGCCTGCGCGAGCTTGACACAGTCCTTGATCTGTTCGTGCCACACGCCGTGCTTGCTGAGCGGGCCACCGGTATTCACCTTGCTGGAATGCCCGTGACCAAAGCCCGGATTCACGCGGAGCGTGAGTTCCGACTTCACGCCGAAATCGGCCAGCTGCTGGATCATGTCGGGCGAACCGACGTTCACCGCGATGTCGTACTTCTTCACGAGTTCAAGCGCGTCGCGGTCGAAGATGTCTGCGGTGTAGACAATTTCGGGAGCCTTGCCCTTCTGCTGACCACCCTTGAAACCCGCCTTCAACGCGCGCACGATTTCGCCTGCAGAAACCGCATCGACCACGCCACCGAGCTTGCGTACGAGCGCTACGATGGAGAGGTTCGGACATGCCTTCTGGGCAAAGCGCACGGTGTCGAAAACCTGAACTTCCTTGACGCGCTTCTCGATGGTGGCGCGGTCATAGAGCCAGAGGGGGGTGCCGTACTGTTCGGCAGCCTTCACGAAAACTTCTTGGGGGATGGAATAATTCATGGGGGGAAAGATAGTAAATCTCCCTAATACAGATACCATTCCCAATCAATCTTGTAGACACTGGTGTATTGGTACTGCGCCTGCACGCTGTAATCGGCCAAGTAACCCACTTCAGAAACTGTCTTGCACCCACCCGACACGGTCTTTTCGTCATCGCTGGAGGGGTCATCGTCTACGACCTTCGGGCAGACTTTTATTTCGTCCGTATTTACAGGAATAGTCAGCGCCTTGCTGCTTGTACCGCTCCACGACGTGATATCGACCTTGTCCAAAAGCAGACCCGTCGACAAGGATTTCAACAGCGAACCCTCCGAATAGCAATAGACCGTAAAACTCACCTCCGGATCGCCCGCGTTATCGAATATGTCCCAGTCACTCGACACCTGCTTGTAATAGGTGAGCGAGAACTTCATCGTTTTCGAGGTCTTTAGGTAATATGTCTTGGCAGGAGCCGAGCTGCTAGAACTGTAGTACGAGTAATAACTTGAGGAACTGTAGCGGTAACTCGAACTTGAGTAGCAGATATAGTATCCGTAATCATCATAGCACTTATTGGTGCAGTAAGAGCATTCGTAGTACCCGTAGGCATAGTAGCAGTTGCTGCAGCAAGTGTAGTTATAGCGTGCCTCGCACACGCTGAGGGCTTGCGCCATTGAACTGCTCGACGCCTTGATCTTCGCTTCACGTTCCATAGAATAATACGTGTCATTGCGTGCCCAATCTTCGGCATCCTCGATATCCTCGCCGGCCATATACAGCGGGCTATCTCCACATGCAGTGAGGAACGCCATAGCAAGGCCGGCCGCCAGTGCGACAAGAAGGGCGTGAATCCATTTTTTTTGAACTTGTCTACAATTCATGGTACCTCCCTAGAAAGTGTATTCAGCCAAGAGCCGGAAGGAGAAATATCCGTCGAAAAGATATTCGTATTGATGAGTTCCATTGCTTGAGCCATCATTTGCGAGCAAAGCCTGAAATTCAAAACCAAATCCGTTGTGCTGGACGCCCACACCAAGCCAGAGGCCAATTTCAGCATCGTCCGCCGCAAAGAAATCAAACCCGTCACCATTATCGTAATCAAAACTGCTGTAAGAATAGTTCCGGTAAAAATCTACCTCGTAATCGTACCACTCGGCTATAGGCTTGCGCAGGTCAAGCGTAACGCTCCCGAAGAACATGCTACCGAACCGAAATTCGATGGGGATGTCCAGCGTGATGTTTTGGTAACTGATCGAGCCATCCTCACTAACTGTGGTGTAGCTATAGCCATAGTAATAATCATAGGTATTCCCGGAAACAGTCATTTCGTCATCAATGTTGAGAGTATTGTTCCGGAACGCGATGCCTATGCCGGGAGCAAACGTAACATAGTCGTGCCACGCCCACTTGAACGTATATCGCGGGAAAAGTTCCAGCGCCTGCGCAACATCCAGTCCACCAATATAACCGTATTCATCTTCGGCCAGGAACCCGAGCGAGAACGCGATTGCATGCGAAAACTTCTTGTTCTTGAAGCGCCTTGCGGGTTTCTTCGCGACGGGAGAGGAAACATCGCTTGATGCCGGCGAAACATCTTGCGGGGCAACCTCTTGCGGAGCCTGCCTTGTAGACTTGCGTGGCATGGCGATTGCCTGAACCGCGAAAGGCTTTACCTCGGTATCGGAAGAATAGTGTATCTCGGCGTAACGCGGGATTTCCTGATTCCTGGGGCGAATATCCGTAGTCACGTTCCTGAGCGATGCAAACGTGAAGGAGGGCCCGTGCAACGTGGCCTCGAGAGTACAGAATTCCTTGCCCGCGCACATTTTTGCAAGTTTATCCGCAATTTGCATTTTTTGAGCATCTCTGTCAAGCGGAGCCGCACTTTCAACGCCGGGTTCTAGCGAATCGCCTTCTACATCCGTACCGGGAGCCTTGTGGCTAGAATCATAATCCAGAAGTTCCTTATTCGATAGCAGTGACCTAGACTTTGTCATCTGCGAATAGGTTCCGTTCCTGAAGAATATCTCTACAGCACAGAAGCGCTTGCTACAAATTTTACCGAGGTCTTCAAAAATACGCTTGTCGTAAGCAGGTGCGGCCGATTCTTCAGGAGATTCCGGCGAGACCGCCTCATCTACGAAAACGGGAGCAGGTTCAGTAACAGCCGACACACTATCCTGTGCAAAGCACAATCCGGCGACAAAAGGCAATATCAAAAACAATAAAACTAATTTATTCATAGCTCGCCCGACCGTTATTTCTTGAAAGAAAGGTTGCCATCCTGTACACAACGGACAGAATATGTACTCCGCTTGTCGGACTCGCCCAAACGGAGTTTATCGTCACAAAGTTCCCAGTAACTTGCAACCATGTTATTCACTTGCGTATTGCTCCAGTACCTGGCACATTCCTTCTTTTGCGGTGGAGCCTGTGTCCCGTATTCCGTGTACTTAGCCAACCTCGCACTGAATCCGTAAAGGTCGATGCCCGGATTAGCCCACCCGCGGGCGGCCTTGAGCATGGGCGGGATAGGGGCGCCATAGCTATTAGCATTCACGAAATTCCCGAGTTCTTTCCAGTCGTCATCCGTGGGCAGGTGCCAGCCCGTCGGACAGGACTGCACGGCACGCCTCCAATCACCAGCACCTAGATCCATCGCGCTCCATTCCTGTTTGCCGATAATGACGCTCTTGAAAATCCTCCCGCTCTTGAACGCACGGACCGTGCGAAGTGGGGCGATGCGGTCGCCCCAAAGCATGCGGCCGTTGAACCCTCTCTTCTGGATTTCTTCCTCGTTGAAGATGGCGTAATCCTTCCACTGGATACCCGACGTGTTTATGAAACGCACTACGCCCGCCTTGTCAATGGAAAGGAGTTTCGCACCCGCAAGGATGGACTTGCCGAAAAGGAATCGGTCGTTCACGTAGTAGCTGAAGCGTTCCTGCTTGGCCTGTACCACCACAATCTTGCCGCCAATAATGTCGATATAGTTACCGGCCCGCGTATAGTTACCGGCCCGCGAGACCTGCTTCTTGATTCTCTGTACGAACAGCGGCGAATAGTCCCCCTGACTCAGGACACCCTCCCCACAGGCCTCGTACCACTTGGAAAGCTGCGCTTCAATAGCCTCGCGCTTTGCCCTGTTGATTGCAAGCGCCAGGTTATACCTGATCATCGCCATTCCGTCATCGAGAGGCTCGGGAGATACTTCGCCGATGACCGTCATTATATTGGATACCTGGTATGTTTCTGGCGTGAGGGCCGCGGCGCACGCCTCGATCATCGCACGCTTATCCGAGAGCGTGTTGGACGCCTTGACCGCATTCAGCTTGAATTCGCCGGTGAGTTCGAAGAACTTAGCCTCGAATGCAGGGAGCTCAACCTCGTAAAAGTGCTGGCACGCCTCGTCGGGGATATCGTTCAAAAGAATCGAGCCACAGCGATTGTTCATGGCGGCGACATTATTCGCCTGTGTCCACAGGTCGTTGAAATCCTTCTGTTGCATGGCGTCGAGATTTGCATTTTCGCGAAGGTCTTTCAAGAAGCTGATTTTTTCACCCAAGTTCTCGGACGAGGGGAGCGATATAGAGATGTCGCCTGCGAAAACGGATGCGCATGCGGCAATAAGCGTGATGGCGGTTCGTTTAAGCATGGGCTAGTCCTTTATGCAGCGCACGGCAAAGAGTTCTTTTTTCCCGGCAGCACGCGGGGCGAGGTTCGTGTAGTCGAGTTCCACGTCCCACACGAACGCGGTTTTATTGTCGGCCTGCGTGCTTGTCCAGAATGCGGAAAAGGCTGTTTCGTAGCAGAGCCCGTTATCGAACGTCTTGCCATCATCATGGCATGCTAGGTTCACGACATCGTTCTTCGCCTTGCGCGCACTTTCGAGAGTCGAGAATTCCTGAAGACTCGGCAAGTGAAAACCTTCGGGGCACGCGCTGTTCGCACTTTGCCAGTCATAGACCATGAAGTTGTCGGCACACTGCTGGCCATTATTACCTTGCCTGTAACATTTTGCACCTTCGACCGGCGCATTCGCGTTGTCGGTCATCCAGGTCTGTTGCCCGATAACCACAGTCTTGCCTGCGCACCCCATAAGCGCCATACCGGCCACGAGAAGGCACGCGGCACACAGCGCCTTCAATGTCCTTATTTCCACCATTGGTTATCCCCGGATTCATCGATCATCTGGTTGCGCGCAGGCTGTGCAGGAGCGGGTTGGGCGGGCTGCTGGTATGCAGGCTGCGGGGCCGGAGCAGGCTGGGCGGGCGACTGGTATGCGGGTTGCGATGCAGGTGCAGGTTGAGCGGGTTGCGGCGCCGCATGTGCAGGCTGCTGTGCGGGGGGTACGTAGTGGTCCATTTCCGGGTCGTCGGGCGGGTTGTCCACAAAACGGAAACCCTGGCGAATCATGCAGTTGTTCACAGCTCGACCCTGCTTGTCGTCGGGCAGCATCTGCATGCTCACGTCGTATTCGCACTGGGCGAGCGCGTTATCGGTTTCGTACTTGGAGTAGCCCGCCTTATACCATGCGGGAGGGTTTGTCGCGCACGAACACAGGAGGATTGCCGCAGTAGCAAGGGCGGCGCATGCAGGAACGTATCGGGAAAAACGCGCTTTGATTTCCATAGAGTCTCCGTTTTTTTTTGCGGGGAGGAAAGCGGCGAAAAAAACGGAGGGCCAATCAAAGGCGGTCATTGCATAGAAAAAGGCGTGTGTTGCCAATCGATTGCTTGCAGACTGAGGCTCGGCAAAGCCATAACGCACAAACAAAAGTCAACAACCCACGCCCCGAAGGGGACGTGAGCGTTTGCCTATTACCTTCTGCGTTTGAATTTTGCCGATTCCAGTCAAGAAGGTAATAAGAAGCAAAGCTCCATAAATCCGGACGCAGGTTACCCCGCTATGTAAGTGTAAATATAATTAAACCAAGACGCTGGCGCAATAGGGCCGCACCAGAAATGTGAGCAAACGCATCTTTACACACCATAATATGATATCTAGCAAAAAACGCCGAGCGATTGGCCCGGCGTAATTTCTATATGGATTCTATCGCGCCTTGCGCTCCAGAATGACAAAGAACGTTAATTAGACGTGCTTGATCTTGTTGTCGCCTGCGTCCCAGTTCTTGCCGTCGCACACGAACTTGTATTCGTAGTCGCCAGCGGCGAGGGAAATCTTCGCAGTCCAGAGGCCAGTCTTCTTGTCCTTCTTGAGCATGTCCTTGTCGACAGCCCAGTTGTTGAAGGAACCAGCGACGGAAACGGTCGTTGCGAGCGGGCAGTCGGCGACGAATTCGACGGCGACCTTCTTCGCGGCGGCGGCCTTCGGAGCGGCCTTCTTTTCGGCGGCCGGCTTGGCAGCAGCCTTCGGGGCAGCCTTCTTGGCGGCGGGCTTTGCACAAGCCTTAGCGCAAGCCTTCTTTTCGGCAGCCGGCTTGGCGGCGGCCTTCTTTGCGGGGGCCTTTGCGACCTTGTTTGCAGTAGTCTTAGCCATGATTTTATCTCCTAATGTTAAGTTCGAGCTCAAAGTTAGTAAAAAATAAGTTTCGTGGCTAGATGTAAAATGAAGGCGTTTTGGGGGCTGACGATGCGTATTTCCGGCTTGATGATGTTTATTTTGGGTTTGAAGAAGTGTATTTCCGGTTTGGTGATGCGCCGGGCCTTGCTTTTTGCTAATTTTGGCGTATGCTCAAACAAATTATCGCCCCCAGCGTGCTGAACGCTAACTTCCTCGAACTCGGTAACGGCCTCAAGGCCATCGAAAACGGCGGCGCAGGCCTCGTGCACCTCGACATCATGGACGGGCACTTCGTGCCGAACATCAGTTTCGGCCCGGGGATTTCCGCATGCGTGGGCAAGGGCACCAAGCTCCCGCTCGATTGCCACCTGATGATCGAGAATCCCGAGAACTACGTGGGCGAATTTGCGAAGGCAGGTGCAAGCATCATCAGCGTGCACGCCGAGACAACGAACCACCTCGACCGCCTGCTGCACCAGATTAGGGAACTCGGCGTGAAGCCCGCGGTGGCCATCAACCCGGCGACTCCGCTCGAAAGCATAAAGTACGTGCTCAACATCGTGGACATGGTGCTCATCATGTCGGTGAACCCTGGCTTTGGTGGCCAGAGCCTTATCCCGTACTGCCTCGACAAGATTCGCGAACTGCGCCAGATGAAGCCGGAACTCGACATCCAGATTGATGGCGGCGTGAAGCTCGACAACATCCTCGCCTGCAAGGAAGCGGGCGCGAACGTGTTCGTGGTGGGCTCCGCGATTTTCGGGAAGAGCGACCCCGAGGCGGTGTGCCGCGAGTTCGTGAAATTAGTTAACGGGTAGCGTGGGCGCCGCGTGCGGCGCATGGACTAGGGCGAGCTGTTTTACGGCAGCCAAGCTGTTTTACGGCTGGTGGGCAGACCAATGCAAGGTTTCAAGGCCATTTGGTCTGCCGATTTTTAGTTTGTAAGCAACAATTTGGATGATTTTACGGCTGGCAGGCAGACCAATGCAAGGTTTCAAGGCCATTTAGTCTGCCGATTTTTAGTTTGTAGGCAACAATTTGGATGGTTTTACGGCTGGCAGGCAGACCAATGCAAGAATTCAAAGCCATTTAGTCTGCCGATTTTTAGTTTGTATGCAACAATTTGGATGGTTTTACGGTTGGCGGGCAGACCAAAGCAAGGTTTCAAAGCCATTTAGTCTGCCGATTTTTAGTTTGTATGCAACAATTTGGATGGTTTTACGGCTGGCGAGCAGACCAAAGCAAGGATTCAAAGCCATTTAGTCTGCCGAAATTCGTTTTTTTCACATTTAAGGGCGGGAAACCCATCTCTAAAAGCAGACTAAATCGGCAAAACGTAGCCATTTGGTCTGTATAAAAGGGAAATCCCCACCTAAAGCGGGGATGCCAGCGGGTGCTAAACCGCTATTTTAAATGCGTTCAGCGGGCTTATCGCGGGGATTTTCCGCTGGGCCTGCAGGCGCGTGACGATGATACCCGGGCGCACGTGGAACGCACGTGAAAAATACTCGATGCAGCGCGGTTCCTCGAATCGCCCGCAGCAAATAATCTCGCATTCCTCGGCTTCGGTGAGCAGCAGGTTCTCCGCGATGTGCATCGCGGCAACACCCCGCAAAGGGTCGCTCGAAATTACTTTATCCGCAGTCACGAGACACGAGAGCCTCTTGCGGTTATACAGGATATGCCCCATCGCGCCGTATGCGGATTCCATGAAGTCGCCGTCGCTTGCCGTACCCGTGGGCAGTTGCAGTACCGGGCGCGCACCCTTCCAGAAGCATGCCGCCCGCGGGGCTGGCGCAGCAAGGAACGCGGGCACCTGCAATACGGCGACATCGCACTTGCGGAGAGTTTCCACAAATACGCGCCGCAGTCCGGCCCTGTAAGGCACCGCATTGTTCCGCAAGAAGGCAAGGTTACGCGCAATGCACCCGCGGTCAATCTCGAAATCTGCGGGAGGGCGGCTCACCTGGAGTTCCCCGACGCGCAGCCATGCGGAATAGGCGTGCGGGTTGAGCGTATCTTGCGCAATCGCGTAGGCCTTCTGCCAGCCGGCAATACTCGCGACGCCCATGAACCTCATTACCTCGCGGGGAACGAGCCCCGATTCGTAACGCTGCGCATGCGAATTGCACGCAGTGGCCGCAGCAGTCGCAGAGGCCTCGTTGTGGCCGATAGCCCCCATGCCAGCGGCGCCCATGCCGGCGGCGCTCGCAATAAGCCCGCGCGATTCCAGTTCACGCACCGGGAAGCGGCGCGCCCACGCGATAACCTCGCGCGAACACAGCATGCGGTTGAATTCCCTGCGGCCCGCCTGCAATGCACGCAGCTCGCCCTTCCGGAAATTCCACAGTTCCTTCGCAGGAGTGTCGAGCAGAAACTCGATGGCCGCGGCAAGTTCCATCGTGAAGTTGTCCACAATCTTGCGGCGCGACCAGCCGACACGCAAGCACAAATCCTCTTGCGTGTAGCCCTTCGCGGCCATTGCCCGGAACATTGCCGGAGTGAAAACTTCTGTTACCATCGCCATGCAATAAAGATACATTTTTTTTATCGCAACCCGCAACGCGACCCGAGCGCAACCCCGCAACGCGACCCGAGCGCGACACGCAACGCGTACCAGCGCGCCCCCGGCCCGCATATAATACACCCGCGTATCATATACGTTGCATCTTGTATCATATTTTTAAAACACAAATTATTTTTATAAAAATTGTGATTTTTGTTACTTTTTCGTATATTTTGTATTATTTTTACTCACATGAAGCCCATAACCGAGTACAGTGACTACCGTACCTACATGCGCGACTTCTACGAGGAGCGCAAGAGGGTTTCTTATTTCACATGGCGCGAATTCGCAAGCCTCGCCGGTTTTGTCTCGCCGACATATCTCAAGCTGGTTTGCGACGGGGGGACGCGCCTGAGCAAGCCCGGAATAGCGAAGGTTGCGCGAGCCATGGGGTTAGAGGGGTTCGACTACACCTATTTCGGGCTGCTCGTAAAATTCGGGAACGCGAAAAGTGCCGCGGAGAAGGAGGCGGCACTTCGCGAACTCGAACAGGAGGCCAGGCTCAACAAGATACGCATCGTCGATGCCGAAGCCTTCCACTACTACGAAACGCCCGCCTGCCCCATCGTGCGCGAACTCGCCCCGATAATGCCAGGAGCGGCACCGGGCGAAATCGCAGCGAGCATCAGGAACAAGACATCGGCACTCGACGTGCAGGATGCGCTCCAGTTCCTGGTGAAGGCGGGGTTTCTCGTAAAGACGGGCAAAGGAACCTACGAGCAGACGGAAAAATCCGTGAAGGGCTCGAAAGAGGCCATCCCGCTCGCCATCCGGTCCATGAACCGCGAAATGGCGGGCCTCGCCATGCAATCCATCGACACGGATAGCCCCGAGGAGCGCAACATTACGGGCGTCACCATGGGAATCGACGAGGCCGCCTACGCCCGAATCGTAGAAACGATAAACGACTGCCGCAAAAAAATTATCGACATCGCGCGCGAATGCGAGAACATCAACCAGGTGTATCGCGTGAACCTGCAGCTTTTCCCGCTTTCGGACAAAGTAAATAATAGGGTTGTAAAAAAAGAGACAAGCAATGAGCAAGATTAAGCTAATTCTACCTGCATGCTTCATTGCGTTTTTCGCCTGTTCCTGCTCGGAGAAGGTGACGGGCACCACCGAAGACGAGAACACGGTCATCGCGCAGGGCGAAAGCTCCTCGAGCGAAGTTGCCGAACCCGAGCCGGGCGAACCGGAATCCTCGAGTTCCACCGAAACGTCATCCAGCAGCAAGGAAGAACTTTCATCCAGTTCAGGCACGAACCTAGACCCGACTTCATCCAGCAACGGTACTGACGGTGGCAGCGGTGCCGGCGGCATCGTATTCCCGCCAAACAGGCAATGCGCCGCACCCGCGCCGGCCCGCAAGGCAGTCTACGGCGTGGTAGACGCATTCATACAGCAGCGCGTCACGACCCTCGAAGGGCAAGGGCTAAGTCACGATGCGGCCAAGGATTCCGCAACCGGGGAACTCTACCGGGAACTTGGCATCGACACGTTATTCCAGGTAAACCCGCGGATTACCGACGAGCAACTGGAATACACCCTGTTCTACCTGTACAAGAACCGCGAAAACGATTCGATCAACGAGATGTCACCCGTACTGGTCAATGACTTTGCCGACGGCACCCTTGAACCGGAAAACTACTGCATCAATGATGCTCCCTATGCGGAATTGAACAAACTCCCCTTCGCGTTTTTACCGCTGGGTTGCGTTTACGGAGAGGAGGTTCCAAATTCTCTCTCCATCATACGCAACATTTGGCGCAAGTGTTCCGGCATGCCCTTCTGCAATGCGGACATGGCAGACACGCTCATCACCATCGGCAAGGATCACTTTATTTGCGAAAACAGTTCCTGGATTACCCTCGAAATGCAGGGCAAGGAGATGAACGGAATAATTTGTACAGAAAACGGCATGCGCACCATCGGGGTCGGCGAAACCAACAACGACCTGACATACATTTGCGTCGACGAATACTGGAAAAGTATTCTGCATACGCAGGACCTGCCGGCGGAATACTTCTTCAATCCTGATTTTGATTACGGAACCTTCACAGACCCTCGCGACGGCCATGTATACAAGACAACTGAATACAATGGGCAGACCTGGCTTGCACAAGACATGGATTACTTCGATAGTTCCGACACTCTATTCGTTAAGCAGAGCCGGTGCGCCAAGAACCTGGGTTACAGGGAATTTAGCGCAGAAGAAAATGGCTACTGCGACGGGGCAAGTCGATTCTACACCGTGAACGTGTCCAAGAAAGTCTGCCCCGAAGGCTGGCGGCTCCCGAAAAAGGAAGACTGGACTATCAACGGCATAGGTTACAATAGCGCACTCACTACCCTGCCCAAGTTTTACGTAATCGGCTCCTTTATACGGGGCAAAGACAGGGCGGCCACAGACGAGTACGGCCTTTCCCTCAGAATGGATGGCGCAATCGACCCCTACGGAGGGGACATGACGCTAACCGGATACAACCTGTTCTGGCTGGAAGAGGGCGTATACACCGAGAACGGCGATCTATTCTCCAATTTCAGCAACGTCGACTACAGGGAAAAGGGAGAATACGTTCCCGTCCGCTGCGTAAAGAAGTAGCGCAAAGATTCCTGATATGAAGGGGAGATCCCCACCGTGGTGGCCATGCGCACTAAACAACAAGTTGTTAAGTGCTGTCCGCCCGCCTTCGCGGGGATGACAGAGTCACGACAGTATTATATTTAAGATATGGTACTTGACGCTTTCAAAAAATACCCGAGCCAGATTTCGAGCGCGTTCAGGCGGTTCCCCGTCGCATCGGCACTCGCCTTCTTCACGTTCTTCGCGCTTGTTTACAGCACGGAACATACAGAAATCTTTGAAAGACTCGCTGGAATGAGATTCCTCGCGTGGCTCGGTATCTACCCTGTCGCAGCGATGCTCATTTCCCTCACGACATCGCTCGTGCAGGAATCCTTGAAAAACGAAAGCAAGTTGCCGCAGGCAATCTCGGGTGCAGCATGGCTCACGCTTTCGATTATACTTGCCTTCGGTATCACCTCCAGCGTTGCGATGCAGTTTTCATTGCTGGCACATTACTCCACGCTGACATATTACTTTATTGCAAGTACCGCGCTTGTGTACGTGGCCGCCACGCTCGCCCTGTTCATCGCGCCGTTCTGGAAACAGAAAGACGAGAACGCATTCTGGATTTTCCTGTTCAAGAACCTCAAGGCGCTAGTTGTCGCCGCGCTCGTCACAGCACTCCTGCTCGCATCCGTAGAAGCGCTCGTCTTCTGTTTTGGCGCACTTTTCGAACATGAATTCGACGAGAAGGTTTATTTCTACATATTCTACTTCTGCGCGAGCACCGTCTTCCCCATACTCTACTTCAGCGGCATCCCTTCCATCGAGGAATGCCACAGCGAAACACCCGCGCTGAACAAGTTCGCCACGAGCACTATCCGGTTCCTCTTCGTGCCGGTGCTTTCGCTCGCCATACTCCTCTTTTACGCCTACATCGTCAAGTTCATCTTGCTGTGGGACATGCCGCAGGGAATGGTATCGTATTTCGTCTCGGGATTCATGCTGTACATGCTCGCGCTCGTCACCGTCCTGTACCCCACGCGCCTTGCTCCCGGCAACACGTTCGAGAAAAAACTCCTCAAGGTTTTCCCCGCAGCGTGCATCCCGCTCGTGGCCATGATGTCCGTCGGCCTTATCCGCAGAATCAGCGACTACGGCATCTCGGCAGAACGCATCTACGCCGTCACCATCAACATCTACTTCTACGTCATCATCGCGGTCTTCCTCATCGACAAAATCAAGTGCAAGTCGCGCTACATCGCCGTCATATTCTGCGCGCTCTTCTTCGTCATCACCGATACCCCGCTGAGCGCATACAGCATTTCGCAGCGCGTCTGGATGGGGAGCATCAGGGACGCCCTTGCCGAAGCGGGCTACACGGAGTTCCCGCTCAGCAAGGATGACGCCCGGAAATTCGTTATCGACCTGCGGAAAAAAGATGACGAGAACTCGAAGCTACTTGTTTCGCGAATGCTCGAGCTTGCCGAAGCACACAACCCGGAATTCACCGAATATCTCCCCATCACAGGATACGACTACGCATTCACCAACGACCTCACCGAAGACGTATGTTGCGAGGATTCGGACAGCACGGATGCAGAGCCGTTCGATCAGTTCGAGGTCAGCATAGAGTACCCCGACAAGGCGGTGCTCCAGGTACCCCGCGGCACGAAGGGCGCCGTCGCCATAGACCATTACTTCAACAACGACGAGTTCGAATTCGCGGGCGACACGCTCACCTTCCGGATTTCGCTGAAAGAAGACAGCGGCTGCAGTTGCAACAGCGACGAGAGTGACGCATGCCCCGACAGCACCGCAGGCCCGGCAGGCGAAAGCGCAACCAGGACCGTCTACAGCTTCACCGTCGACAGGCAAGCGCTCAAGCAGGATTCCACAAGGCAAATCAAGACCGACGGGGCTGCAATCGCGATAAGCTACCTGCATGCGGAAGAAGAGTCGAAAAGCAGCAAGACGCTACGCATCCGCGGAATATTGTTTGTGGAATAGTTGACGCAGGTTGATGCGGATTAATGCGGCAAATTGAAAAATGGCGGTGAAAACGACAAAAAGTTTCCAATTTCACCGCCAGAAATTACTTTATATGTATCAAAAGTCGCTATTTGAGAAGTATTTTCTCGCCGCCCGGCGGTGAAACGCAATAAAAATAACGATTTTCACCGCCCAAAAGTTACAAAGTAACCTCCATCGCCATGTTTCTTTACACACAACATAGCAAAGTGGCGGTGAAAACATCAAAAAAATTTCAATTTCACCGCCATTTTCCCAAAAATGCCTGCACGTATACACTTTCCGCACGGTTCTCGTTGACGTAAAATATGCATAAAACTATATTTATGCATAAATAAGGATGTGCGACCGACAACCACTATAAGATGGTTGCAAAACCCGCGCCAAAAGGAACAATTATGGAATACAAAATTAAGGATATCAACCTCGCGATCGAAGGCCGCAAGGAACTCGACCTCGCCGAAACCGAAATGCCGGGCCTGATGGCGCTCCGCAAGGAATACGCCGGCAAGAAGCCGCTCGCTGGCGCCCGCATCATGGGCAGCCTCCACATGACCGTGCAGACCGCCATTTTGATTGAAACTCTCGTGGACCTCGGTGCCGACGTCCGCTGGGTCAGCTGCAACATCTTCAGCACGCAGGACAACGCTGCCGCCGCCGTCGTGGTGGGCAAGAAGGGAACGATCGAGAACCCGCAGGGCGTGCCCGTGTTCGCCTGGAAGGGCGAAACCCTCGAAGAATACTGGGAAAACACCGCCCGCGCTCTCGTGTGGCCCGACGGCAAGACCGCAGACCTCATCGTGGATGACGGCGGCGACGCCACCATGCTCGTGACCTGCGGCGCCGAATTCGAAGACGCCGGCAAGGTGCCCGAATACAACCCCGCAACCGACAGCGAAGAATGGGGTGTGTTCCTCGCCACCTGCAAAAAGATTTTCGAGAAGGACCCGAAGCAGTGGACCCGCGCCCGCGAAACTCTCCGCGGCGTTTCCGAAGAAACCACTACCGGCGTGCATCGCCTGTACCAGATGGCCCAGGCCGGACGCCTGAAGTTCCCGGCAATCAACGTGAACGATTCCGTGACCAAGTCCAAGTTCGACAACCTCTACGGCTGCCGCCACTCCCTCATCGACGGCATCAACCGCGCCACCGACGTGATGATGGCAGGCAAGATTGCAGTCGTGTGTGGCTACGGCGACGTGGGTAAGGGCTGCGCACAGTCCCTGCGCGGTCAAGGCGCCCGCGTGATCATCACCGAAATCGACCCGATTTGCGCACTCCAGGCCGCCATGGAAGGCTACGAAGTCAAGACCCTCGACGAAGTCGTGAGCATGGCCGACATCTTCGTGACCACCACCGGCAACACCGGCATCATCAGCGCCGCGCAGATGGGCAAGATGAAGCACCGCGCCATCGTGGGCAACATCGGTCACTTCGACAACGAAATCGACATGGCCGGCCTCAAGAAGGTTCCGGGCATCAAGAGGAACGAAATCAAGCCGCAGTACGACGAATGGATTTTCCCCGACGGCCACAGCATCCTCGTGCTCGCCGAAGGCCGCCTGCTGAACCTCGGCTGCGCTACCGGTCACCCGAGCTTCGTGATGAGTGCAAGCTTCACGAACCAGACCATCGCGCAGATCGACCTCTGGCTCAACGCACAGGGCAAGCAGACTGTCGCCGGCATCAAGTACGAAAGCGGCGTCGTCTATACGCTCCCGAAGATTCTCGACGAAAAGGTCGCTCGCCTCCACCTCGAAAAGCTCGGCGTCCACCTCACGACCCTCACCAAGGCCCAGGCCGACTACATCGGCGTGCCTGTGGAAGGCCCGTACAAGGCGGATCACTACCGCTATTAATCGCGAGCGTCGCGCACCCGCGCCTTACATGTCACCCCCGCCTCCGGCGGAAACATCCTCTTATAAAAGGCGCACCTCGCATTAGTGCGGGGGGCACCTTTTTACTTTCATCCCCACTTTTTTGTCATGCCCGCGCAGGCGGGCATCTCTTTTTTTAGAAAATAAGTTATTTTAGGATTTAGAAATTCATGGATGAATTAAAGCCCGAAGAACAAGCTCGTGTTTTGATAGATGAAATGCTCGCCGCAGCCGGCTGGGCAGTTGTTCCGCGTTCTGAGTATTTGGACGTTCCGCATGCACAGGCGGTTACTGAGGCGCTGACCAAAGGGAACAACGAGGCCGACTATCTATTGTTTCTAGATGGAAAGGCTATTGGCGTTTTAGAAGCTAAGCGTGCAGAGAACTCTTTGGGGATGCATGTTGCTGAACAAACGGCGAAGTACTCCGCAGGGGCGCTTCCTTGGTATCAAACATGGACAAAACCTTTGCCATTCCTTTTCATGTGTAATGGCGACAAGTTGCTGTTCTGCGACCGAAGGGATTTCGCTGCTGGAGAGCCTCTGGAGTTCCTTGAACTTAAAAAGATGTTCACGCCGAAAGAAGTCGCAATTCGTGCAGAACTTAGTTCTGAATTTGCAAAAATGCCTGCGGTCCCTGCAGTGCAGACGAAGGTCAAAGCTGGTTTGCGCCAGTGCCAGTACGATGCAATTTGCAACTTGGAACTGAGCTTTAAGCATGGCAAGAAAAAGGCTTTGATTGTTCTTGCAACGGGTGCTGGTAAAACATTTACCGCATGCACAGCGGCGTATCGTCTGCTCAATTATACCCCGGCTAAAAAAGTCTTGTTCCTGGTGGACCGCAACAACCTTGGCAAACAAGCCGAAGGCGAGTTCGGGACATACAAGCTTACGGAAACAGGAATTCCGTTTAGTGATGAGTATGTCGTTCAGCGTCTCCACAACGTGAAGGATATCGAAAAGTCCCATGTGGTGATATCTACCATTCAGCGTCTTTATGCTGTTTTGACCGGGCAAACCTTTGTTGATACCGACGATGACGAATCAGAACTTGATGGTGACACAATAAACGATCAGTCCTCCGTAAGCATTGAACTTCCGCAAGATTTGAAGGTTGCAAGAGATACCTTCGATTTGATTATTGTGGATGAATGTCATCGCTCCATTTATGGCAAATGGAAACAGGTGCTCGATCATTTCAATACGGCTCGTGTTGTTGGATTGACTGCTACTCCGACCGAAGAAGCTTACGCGTTCTTCAACAAGAATACGGTGGTAGAATACACCCTCGAAGATTCTATCCGCGATGGCGTGAACGTACCCCCGCGTGTATTCCGCATCAAGACTTTAGTCAGTTCGCAGGGCGGGACAATCGGTCAGGGCGAACACGTAGAGCGCATTACGCTCTTGGATGGTTCCAAGCAAAAGAAAATTCAGAAAGAGGACCAAAAGTACGAAAGTACCGAACTAGACCGCAGTGTCGTGAACCCGGCACAGATTAGGCTCGTAGTTGACTCCTTTAAGCAAGCCATTTATTCGTCGCTTTACCCGGAACGTTTGAGCGATGACCCTGTCCGCAATTGGAAATATATTCCCAAGACGCTTTTCTTTGCAAAGACCGACAGCCACGCCGACAACATCGTTGATGCCATCAAGCAGTCCTTTGCCGTTGAATTTGAAAAGGTGGGGCTCAAGCTCCCCGAAAAGTTCGTGCAGAAGATTACTTGTAAAGCAGGAAATTCCAATCAGCTGATTTCCGATTTCAGGAACGAGAAGGAATTTCGCATTGCGGTGACGGTGACGCTTGTGGCGACCGGTACGGATGTGAAACCTTTGGAAGTCCTAGTGTTCATGCGCGATATCAATTCTGCCGTACTTTACACGCAGATGAAGGGTCGCGGTTGCCGAACGATGGACGACGACAAGTTCCAGCTTGCAACTCCGAACGGAACGAGTAAGGACTGTTTCTACTTAGTCGATGCGGTTGGTGTTACCGAACACGAAATGAAACTTCCGGGTGCGGCTAGCGATGCGGAATTTCACAAAACCTTGGGACTCGAAAGGTTGATGGAACGCCTGGCCCATGGCGAAGTTCCTGATGAGCACTTGAATTTGTTTGCGGGTTATCTCTCGAAAATAAACAACAAGGCGGAGCAGGAAGATTTGAGCGAAGTTAACAAGTTGCTGGCTCCGACATCCCTGTATTTCTTTGTAAGTCGAATTTATGATGCCCTCACAGGTAAGAACGAATTCTCGACGCATCCTTTACCGGAATACAAGGACATCAACGACGCTAATATTGAGCGCAGGGAATTGATTTCTGCCGTCATCAACAATGTCAAGGTTCGTAAGGTTCTCCTTGAAATCAATCGTGGCTTTATCAAGATTCAGCATGAAGGCACTGATAGTCTAGTTTACTCCGGTTTCAGCATTGATGAATCTAAAAAGTATGCGGAAATCTTTAAGGATTTTATTGAGCAGAATCGTGATGAAGTGGAAGCTCTGCGCATTATCTACAACAGTGAAGATGTTGCCATTACCTACGAAATGCTCTCGGATTTGAAGCGCAAACTCGAAAAGTTTAACCCGATGCTGACCGAGAAAAATCTTTGGACTAGCTACAAGACTTTGTATGTGAATAAGGCCGGTAAAGCGGGAAAAGTCAAGGATCTCGAAAAAGACGAAGTTGGACTTTTGACGAACCTTATACAGTTAGTACGTTATGCTTTGGGGCAAAAAGAGTCGCTTTATTCATTGCAAAGCACTTCTGCCAGCCTTTTTGAATTATATTGCGGTCAAAATCAACGCGTGTTAAACGAAGAGCAAAAGCAAGTGCTTAAGAGGATTGCTCAATATGTTGTGCAGAACGGTTGCGTCTCGGCGCCAATCCTGATGCAGTATGAGAAACCTCTATTCTTACAGGCGGCAAAACTCTTCGGCCCCGAAAATATAAATACCGAAATCCAGAACCTGACAAAGTTCATGTTCCAGTAGAGAAAGATGAAAAAACAGATTGAAGTAAAATCCGAAACAACATTGACAAAAAAGGTCTGGAATATGGCCGATGTGCTGGCGGCTGCCGGCGTGGGCTTTACCGACTACATTATCCAGTTGACTTACTTGCTGTTCCTGAAGATGGATGCAGAAAAGGAATCCTACGGACTCACTAGTGCAATTCCCAAGGGCAACCGCTGGAAAGATTTGCTTTCTCTTGACGGTCCAGATTTGCAGGCGAAATACGAAAAAATTCTTGAAACGCTCAAATCCAAAGACGGCCTGATTGGCGCAATCTTTACCGAAGCGCAGAACAAGATTCAAAAGCCCGCCATGCTTAAAAAGCTCATCAACATGATTGATGAAGAAAACTGGTTCAGCATGGAAGGCGACATCAAGGGTGCTATTTACGAAAGCATTCTTGAAAAGAACGGCCAAGATAAAAAGAGCGGTGCAGGGCAGTATTTTACTCCGCGTCCGCTTATTAACGCCATGGTCGATGTCGTGGCTCCGAAAATTACGGAAACCGTTGCAGACCCCGCTTGTGGAACGGGTGGCTTTTTGCTTGCCGCATACGATTACATGAAACGCCAGAGCAACGATATCGAAAAGTTGAAGTTCTTGCAAACAAAGGCTCTTAGCGGTAATGACATCACGCCTTTGGTGGTGACCTTGGCGAGCATGAACCTTTATTTGCACGATGTCAGCCCGGATACGACTCCTGTCAAGTGCGTTGATTCCTTGGAGCACGAACCTGAACATTTGGTGGATGTTATTTTGGCGAATCCGCCTTTCGGAACGCGTCCGGCAGGTAGCGTGGATATTACCACCATGCGCACCGATTTGATTGTCACGACGACCAACAATCAGCTGAACTTTTTGCAGCACATGATGTTGATGCTCAAGGATGGTGGCCGTGCGGGCGTGGTGTTGCCGGATAATGTTCTCTTTGCAGATGGTGCGGGTGAAACGATCCGCAAAAAACTTTTGACCGAGTTCAACCTCCACACAATCCTCAGGCTCCCCACGGGAATTTTCTATGCGAACGGCGTGAAGGCAAATGTGCTTTTCTTTGTCAAGGGAAGCCCCACCAAGGAAACTTGGTTCTATGATTACCGTACAGGCGTCAAACACACGCTTGCGACAAGACCCCTGAAACGCAGCGATCTTGATGATTTTGTGAGTTGCTACAATGCAAAGAACATCGCCAAGCGCAAGGAAACTTGGAGCGAAGAAAACCCGACTGGGCGTTGGCGCAAGTATGGTGTCAAGGAACTCCTGGCCCGCGACAAGACGAGCCTCGACATAACTTGGATTAAGGACAAGGACGATATTGAAGACGTAACGCTTGCCGATCTTTTAACAAACATCAAGGACGAAGCGAAGGAAATTGCGGCCCACTCCGAAAAACTCGCCAAGATGCTCAAGGGAATCGACGGATGAACACGAAACTCCTGAAGCAAAAAATCCTTGACCTCGCCATTCGCGGAAAACTCACGCAACAACTCAAAAGCGACGGCAATACCGCCGACCTGTTGAAAGAAATTTCCTCTGCATGTCATCCTGAGCGGAGCGCCAAAGGCGCGAAGTCGAAGGATCTCAAGCAAATTATCCCCCTCGACAAAAGCGAAGCCCCCTTTGAAATTCCGGCAAATTGGGAATGGGTGAGATTGGGTGATGTCGCTTATATTGCTTCTGGAAGCACGCCGTCAAAAGATTGTTTTGTTGAAAGAGGCGTTCCTTATCTAAAAATGTATAATTTGAGAAATCAACAAATTGATTTCGAATACAAACCCCAATATATCAAAAGAGAAATTCACGAAGGTAAGTTAGCAAGATCCAAAGCCAAACCTGGCGATGTTATAATGAACATTGTTGGACCTCCGCTTGGAAAGGTTGCGATAGTTCCTGAATCTCTCCCTGAATGTAATTTTAATCAGGCAGCTGTTTTAATTCGAGCCCATTTTTGCACGAATTTAATGAATCAATACATCCGTTATTTTCTATTGCAAATGGATGAAATAAATGCGATTAATACAAAAGGAACTGCAGGTCAAGAAAATATTTCTTTGACTCAAACGCAAAATATGCGTTTGCCGCTCCCGCCCTTAGCAGAACAACAACGTATTGTCGCAAAAATTGAAGAAGCCTTCGCCGAAATCGATGCCATCGAAAAGAACAAGGAACTTCTCAAAACCCATATCAAGCAAACCCGCCAAAAAATCCTTGACCTCGCCATTCACGGCAAACTCGTTCCCCAAAACAAATCCGACGAACCCGCCAGCGTTTTGCTAGAACGAATAACACGTGATAACCCCCATTATGAGAAGATGGGGTTAGACGAAAGACGAGAGACGAAAGACGAGAGAAGCTTTAAAGACAAATGTCATTCCCGCGAAGGCGGGAATCTCCTTGCTCCAATAAGCAAAGATGAAATTCCGTTTGATATACCTGAGAATTGGATTTGGTGCAGATTGGGGGATATTCTTGCTCCAATGCAATCAACAACTCCTAAAGGAGCGTTTTTTAAATATATCGATATCGATGCAATAGATAATTCCACTTGCAGAATTAAAGCACCAAAAATGATTGAATCAAAAAATGCACCTAGCAGAGCTTCACGATTTACTAAAAAAGGTGACATACTATTTTCTTTAGTGCGTCCATATCTTCGTAATATTGCAAAAGTTACCGAAAATGATTATATTGCATCAACAGGATTCTTTGTTTGTTCGCCCATCATTGTCAATTCTGACTTTTGTTTTTTCCTATTGACTAGCAATTATGTTGTTGATGGTTTAAATCAATTTATGAAAGGCGATAATTCACCTTCAATAAGTTCACAAAACCTTATTGATTTCACTATTCCAGTTCCTCCGCTTGCTGAGCAATCTCGAATTGTTGCAAAGATAGAGGAACTATTCGCTGAATTAGATTTAGTTCTTCAAAATGTGTAAATTTACGCCATTTTGACTCAAATCTATTGCATTTTGACGTAAAATAGACTATCTTTATTAAGAAGAGGAGGTCATTATGGCTCAAGTTTCAATGACAGTCCGCATGGATGCGGCCTTAAAAGAAAGTTTTGATTCGCTCTGCTCGGATTTTGGCATGAGTGCCAATACGGCTATGAATATCTTTGCAAAGGCTGTAGTTCAACGCCGCGAAATTCCCTTCAAGATTGAGGCACCAAAAGTGAAGCCTAACGGTGGTTGGGAAGCCTTTGAGGAAATTCGTAAAATGGCAGAAGCAGGAGAACTTCCTGATTTATCAGCGAAAGAAATCAATGAAGAGATACGTCGTTACAGGGCTGGTAAATGAAATTCTATGCAGTCATAGATACAAACGTAATTGTCGCTGCATTGCTTTCGCGTAAAAAAGATGTCGCGACGGTCAAGGTATTGAAAGCCGTTCAAGAAGGTATCATTTTACCTTTAGTTCATCAGCAGATCATTGATGAGTATAAGGAAGTTCTTTGCCGACCCAAATTTCATCTGCCAAGGCATCTTACTGATTCAATCACGGAACAATTGCGGGCAATAGGAATTTTTTTGGACAGAACCCCTAGCAACGAAAATTTCCCTGACCCGAAAGATGTGGTCTTTTATGAAGTTGCGTTGTCTAAAAAGGATTCATTCCTTGTGACTGGAAACATAAAGCATTTCCCCAGTAATCCGATTGTCGTAACTCCTGCGGAGATGATGCGTCTTATTGAAGAAAGTAAATAGGATTTCCCCAAATTAAAATATTTTCAAAGTTGGGAAATAGACTAGACCAAATGGAGAGAAATCTCGTCTAACGATTTAAAGATTTCTTCTATCTTATCCACGATTCTTTTCTGTTCCGCCAAAGGCGGAAGTGGCACCAAAACACCCTTTAACTGCGTTTTATTAAATTTCGCTTGAGTTGTTGATGATGAAATGGACAAAAGAACTTCTTGCCCAACAGGAGAAAGGAAGAAATAATATAACCAGTCTCTCTGAGAGTCGTCATAATGTCGAACCATTATTGAATTTGGAGCAAGTGTCATTCTTTTGTTTAATTTGGGAACGATAAAAACCTTTCCAATTGACCCGATATTACTCAGAAGCAATTCCCCGCCAAACAAATTAGAGTTTGACAGAAATTCATAGCCATGTTTATCTGTATATGTCAAATCTTTTTCAAAATTATTTCGAAAATCAAGCGTACGAACGAGAATGGCGTAATTTTCTTCCTTGTAATATTTGACATTTTCTCTTAAAGAAGCGAAGCTTCCGCTTGCTACAAAATCTGTAACCTGCTTAACAACATCCCCCAACTTAACCCACTCCCAGGAATCAGGAATTTCAAAGGGAACATCGGTCAACTTCTCATAATGGGGGTTATGCCTTCAAAATTTTTTTTTCAAAAAAATCGAAACCCTCTTGACATATTTTCAAAATAGTGTATATTTGTGCAGTAGTCCGTTTTTTATAGCATGTAAACGGAGTGAGGTAGTATATGAGCAAGCAGAATGTGTCGACTTTTACCGCATCAAAATCAGCCGGCAAACTCTATTTTTCCCTAATTTCTAGTATCAAAATGCCGCAAATTTGCTCAATTTGCGAAAAAAGTGCTTATTACATGGCGGAAAGTGGGGTGAAAGGTGCACTTTCCGCAGTGCAATCGGGCATTTTTGGCGAAATTCGCTCAATTATCGGGCGTCATGAGGAGAAAAAAGTTCTCCAAAGGTGTGTGGATAGTGAAAGAGCTGAGTTTGTCGCGATATATGGTCGCAGGAGAATCGGCAAGACTTTTCTGGTAAAGCAGTTCTTTGAAAGCTCGTTTGATTTTTATACGACTGGAGTCTATCAGGTCTCTCGTTCTGAACAATTGAAAAATTGGCAAAAGCAATTACTGAAATACAGTAAACAGAGAAGGAACACGCCTAAAGATTGGTTTGAGGCTTTTGATCAGCTTCAAGAGTATCTGCAATCCTTAAAAAAGGAACGGTTTGTCGTTTTTATTGATGAATTGCCTTGGCTCGATACTCCCAAATCGAATTTCCTAAAGGCTCTTAAAAAGGAGAGAACGGCGCACAGATAGATTTGGTTATTGATCGGAGCGATAGGGTGATTGACTTATGCGAAATCAAGTATTGCGATCGACCGTTTGAAATCAAAAAAGATTATGCAGATTGGCTTAAAGAACGACGTGATATTTTTAGAGAGAATGTGCGAACGAACAAGACTTTGCACCTGACCATGATTACCCCCTTTGGATTGGCTAAAGGGAAATATGAATCCTGTGTTCAAGGATGTGTGACGGCAGCAGACCTTTTTCAATAAGGAGAGGAGATACTTGCGATGGATTGTTTCGTTTTCTACCTTGCAGAAAGACCTTCGTTTTACCAGTATCTGGAAGGACAGAACCTTGCAGTAAATACGATGGATTCGTATTGCTGGACGGCGGATTTTTTCAAGTCGCATTTCGGACGGTTCGGTCGTAAGTCGCTGGCTGATTATAAGAGTTTTCTTTTAGAAAATTACAAACCCAAAACTGTTAATTTGCGGATCCAGGGCATCAACAAGTATTTGGATTTTGCAGGCAAATCGAAGTTACGGATCAAGAATGTCAAGGTTCAGCAAAAAAGTTTTCTGGAAAATGTCATTAGCGATGCGGATTACAAATTTTTGAAAACTAGTCTATTGCAAGATGGTCAGACTAAGTGGTATTTTGTCGTGTGGTTTCTATCGGCGACGGGAGCCCGTGTAGGGGAACTTGTGAAACTCAAAGTGGAGCATGTCGAGTGCGGATTTTTTGACATCTACGGAAAAGGTGGAAAGTTGCGTCGGCTCTACATTCCGGAAACATTGCAAAAAGAAACTTTGCGTTGGTTGGAAAGTGAAGGTCGTTCCAGCGGATACCTGTTCTTGAATCGTTTTGGCAAGCAGATTACCCCGCGGGGGATTGCCTCGCAACTGAAAACGTTCGCAAAGAAGTATGGCTTAGACGAAGCTGTGGTCTATCCGCATTCGTTTCGCCACCGCTTTGCTAAGAACTTTTTGGAAAAGCGAAACGACATCGCTCTGCTTGCTGACCTTATGGGGCACGAACATATCGAAACTACACGTATATATTTGCGCCAGACAGCAAGCGAACAGCGTGAAGTCGTAAATAAGGTGGTGACGTGGTGAAATATGTAAGAATCAGCCCTTCTTCCTAGAACGTCTGAACTTAGCTAAATCAGAAATCATTTCCTGCTCGCTTGCCCAGCCCTTGTTCTCGGCGAAAATCTTCTGGATTTTCGCAAGTGTTGCCCTTGCGCTTTTTTCTCCAATACGAATTTGCGATTTCGGCGATGCGGAATTCTTTACACCTGCATTATAAACCGCAGTCGGTTCACGGACTTCAAACGGGATTCCTTTCTCCGTCACGGCGCGCTTAAAGAATTACAAAAGTCAAGTTTTATATTTCCCTCAAAAGCATTCCACCCACTTGCCGCGGGCGACGGCGCGGGCGTGAATGGGGCCGAGCATCCGGCTGCCTTCCAGCGCCCAGAACACGAGGTAGCTCGATGCGAGATCGACCATGTGCATGCAGTACCTGGCGGTCGCGAGGTTGTGCCGTTCGCGGTTGAAGCACGACACCATCAGCAGGCGCCCGCTCTTCACGGCCTTCTTGCAGAAATCGGGCAGGGTATCCGGCAGCTTGCAGCCCATGAACCACACGGCAGAGCCGCCATATTTCAGAACAAGGTAAAGTATCTCGCATTCCGAGCGCGAATGGAACGTGCCGACAATGCACTTGCGCTGCCTCCCCTTCGCTACCGACCACTGCTCCTTGATAATGCTCCCCACGCTATCCAGCTGCCGCGACGCGAAAACACCGATGCGCGCATGCGGTTTCTGCAGCAGTTCCACGTTGCCTATCGTGCGCATTCCGACCATTTCAAATTCCTTCATCTGTACTCCTTTTTTGGGCATTTCCATTTTCACCGCATAAAAAAAAGACCGTCTCCGCGACAAACGCGGATAGACGATCTAATAATACGGGGCCGGCCACCTGACCGGCTGCTCTAAATATACAAAAATCCGCTTCAACGAAAATCCTGCAATATATTGCGGTTTTCTATTGACAAAAGGCCGGCAATTATATATTTTAACACAAAAACTGCAATATATTGCGGTATCAAGGCTCGTTAAATGGAAAAAATCGGCAAACAAATCGTGGAAAGGCGAAAAAAGAAGGGGCTGTCCCAGCAGGACCTAGCCGAAATGTCCGGCATTTCTCCCAGGACCATCAACTCTGTCGAGCAGGGAAAGGCGAACCCGTCCATAAACGTGCTGAACAAGATGGTTAGGCCTCTCGGTTTCGTGGTCACCTTGAGCGAGCGGGTAAGGCATGAATAGCGTAGCGAAAGTCCGTAGCGCCTGCGTGTACTACAACGACATTCTGGCGGGGTACCTTCTGCAAAACGGGAGGCGCTTCGCCTTCCTCTACACCCCGCAATACATCGCGTCAAAGAATCCGTCCATCGCCCTGGACATGCCCAAGAAGAAGCGCTTTTTCAGTTCACCGTACCTGTTCCCGTATTTTCAGGGCTTGCTGCCGGAGGGCGCGAACAAGGCGTTCTTTTGCAAGCGCCTCGGCATTCTGCATTCCGACAAGTTCACGATGCTCTTGAAACTTGCCAACTACGAGACGATCGGCGCAGTCACCGTGCGCGAGAGGGGGCGCTGATGGGCCGTTGCCATTGCTGCCTGAAGGAGACCGAACGGGATTTCTGCAACGCCTGCTCGAAGGCGCTGTTCGGCGTTTCGAATTTTGATGCGCATCTGGATTATAACGCTCCGCAGCTTGCCTTCGCCCCCGACGGTTCGGTGAAGAGGATTTCGATTTCCGGTGTGCAGACCAAGTTTTCGGCGCGGGTCGACAACAAGAAGCTGACGAGTGCCGACAGGGGCGGGACACACATTCTCAAGCCCATACTGCCTTCGCATTACGAGAACTACCAGGATGCTCCGGCCAACGAACATGTAACCATGCTGATGGCGCGTACGATTTTCAAAATCCCGACCGCACTATCGGCCCTGCTTTATTTCGAGAACGGCGACGCCGTGTTTGTGACCAAGCGTTTCGACGTGGTAGACAGCGGCGAGTATGCGGGTTTCCGCCTGAGCCAGAGCGACTTTGCCCAGATTGCGGGGCTTGTACCCGAAAGGGATGGCGACGACTACAAGTACAAGGGCTCGTACGAGCGCATTGCCGAGTTGATCCGCGAGAACGTGAGCGCGGCCGATGTCGCCGTGGAAGTCTTCTTCAGGACAGTCCTGTTCAATTATCTTGTCTGCAATGGCGATGCGCATGCCAAGAATTTTTCTCTGCAAAATAGCGTTGAGAATCTTGACGTGTACGATTTGACTCCTGCGTACGACTTGCTGAATACGTCGCTCCATATCCCTAACGAGCAATCCCGTACGGCGTTGGACCTGTTCAAGGACGAGGACGATTTCAAGACGCCCTTTTACGAAGCGAACGGATTTTACGGCACTCCGGATTTTATGGAATTTGCCCGGAGAATCGGGGTTGTCGAAAGTCGCGCCCGCAGGTTCATAAAACAGGCGATTGACGCCGTACCCGTCATGGAAGAAATGCTGAATAAGTCTTTTATGAGCGAAAAGAGCAAGGCTCTGTATAAAGAAAATATCCGCGACCGCGCCAAGGCTTTGGGATACTAACCTACCGGTTCCAGCCGGAATGCCCTTCGCCGTAATAGAGGGCGGCGTCTTCGGGGCCAAAGTCGTCGGCCACAGTATCGCGCGGAGAAAGCCACCCGCGCATCTTTTTGATGCGGGCCTTGCGAGCCTCGGCAGCGGTGTCTGCTGAAGTTCGGGCAGCACGGTCCGCGGCATCTTGGGCAGCGTCTTGTGCGGCAGGAGTCGCAGCAAGGTTCGTGCGATTTTCAATGTGCTTTTCGTCAAGTGAATCGGCCATACGTTAAAGATACATTTTTCCTCCCGAAATATCTATCTTTGGTACATGCCAGAGATGTATTCGAAATGGGTTGCCTGCTGGGGCAACGCGACCTCCATCACCGACCGCAAGGAAGCGACCTACGCGAAGGACCTGACGCTGCGTTACCCGATACGCGCATGCTTTTCGGGCAACAAGTTGCGGTTCCATTTCTCGAACCTCACCGGCACAGAACCCGTGACAATTAGCGAAGCGTATGTGGCAAAGGCCGCGCATTCCCCGGCAACCTCGACGCAGTTTATAAACGGCGCGCAGTCCACTGCCAGCGAAACATGTGCCGCGCATCTTGACGCAGCGCAGTCCGAATATGCGCCGGTCGCCATCACGTTCGGAGGGCGCACCTCCGGCACCATCCCCGCGGGCGAAGAAATCCTGAGCGACGAAATCGCATTCGACGTGACCGCGGGCGAGACTCTCGACGTGAGCCTGTACTTCGCGGGCTTCACGCAGATGAACGCGGGCACGGCAATCACGGGCCCGCTTTCGGGCGGCAAGTACAGCTACGGCAACTTCGCGAAATCTGCCACACTCCCCGACAATCTCACGCGCAAGACGAACTGGATTTACTTCCTCAATACGGTCGACATCCTCACCGAAGAGAAGAACTTCGCGCTCGTATGCTTCGGCGATTCGATTACCGCTCAGGACTGGCCCGACTACCTCACGCTGCGCTGTGCCCGCGAGGGGTTCAACAACGTGGCGATTATCCGGCGCGCGGTAAGCGGCACGCGCATCTTGCGGGAATACAGCTGCATCACCTACGCGGCATACGGGCTCAAGGGCGCCACGCGCTTCCCCATCGAGATGAACGTCGCAGGTGCCCGCGCAGTCATAGTGCAACACGGTATAAACGACATCATCCACCCTGTCGGAGTCGAGGTGAACAGGTTCCGCCCGTGGAGCGACATGCCCACGGCCGACGACCTCATCAACGGGGTGCGCTCGCTCTACATTATGCACGCGCGCAAGCTCGGGCTAAAAGTTTATAGCGGGACCCTCCTGCCCATTTACGGCTGGCGCACCTACAACGAGAACCGCGACATCATCCGCATGGCGTTCAACCAGTGGCTCAGAACTGCACCGGAATTCGACGGCTGCGTGGACTTCGACAAGGCCGTCCGCGGGCACGAGAACCCGAAGGCATTCAGTAGCGGATTCGATTCCGGAGACCACCTGCACCCGAGCGCGAGGGCCTACGAGGCCATGGCGGAATGCGTCCCCGAAGAGCTCCTAAAGTAAAAAAAATATAAACACCCATTTTGCGTAATCTAAATCACGCGTTTACCCCTGTAAAATTATTTGCTTCTTACAGGGTGTTTTTTTGCCACCCTATAATTGTATTTTATGGCCATGAGTTCACAAGAAGTACATATTCTCAAGCAAATCGTGCTGCTGGTCGCAGTGGCCATTACGCTTGGCTTTATCTACGGCTAACCAAAGCAGATTACTTCTGCAGGTTCAGGCTCGCATTTGCGGCTCCGTACAAACTAATGCTATAATCCTTGATGATGTACACCGGAATCTTGTTCAATAGCGGACGGATGTTCGGGTTGTAGTTCTTCTCGAAATACTTCATGAACAGGTTGTCGCGCTCGAGCCAGCGCAGGTCCTTCTGCACCGTACCGCCGGCCAGGTAGAGGCCACCCAGGGGCAAGAACAGCGTGGAGGCATCGCTTGCGAAGCGGGCGAGCATCTTCACGAACAGGCGCATCATCTCGGCAGCCACCGGGTCGGTATCGCTCGCGCGGCTGATGTACTTGGGGCGATCGTTGGGTTCGGTTTCCTCAATCTTCTTGAAGGCATCGTTATCGGGAACGCCGCGGGTCTCCTTCCACCATTCGTACATGTTGCGGAGCCCCATGCCGGATACGAGCGGTTCCACGCCGGGCACGGTGCCAATCTTCTTTTCCATGTAATCGTGGAATTCCTGGGAATCCTTGTCAAACGGAGCGAAGGTGGAATGCCCGCCTTCCGAAGAAGCGGGGATGTACTTCTCGCCATCGAACGCGAGGAAGCCGACACCCATGCCGGTACCCGGGCCGATGACCGCCTTGGTCGCCTTCTGCGGGGCGGGTTCACTGCCGTCGGTATGCGTGAGCTTGAAAATCTGCTTGGGGTCGTCCACGTCCAAGGTCGGGATACCGTAGCTGATGGCCATGAAATCGTTGATGACAAGGGTCGGGATGCCGGTCGCCGCAGTGAGGGCATCGCCATCCACGCTCCACGGGAGGTTCGTCATGACGCACTTGTTGGCAGCCACCGGACCCGCGGCACTGATGCACACGTGGCTCGGCTTAAGGTCAGCACGGCTTTCCGCGGCAAGCTTGAGCGTTTCGCGGATAGGAGCGTCAAGACCGTCGATATCCTTGGAGGGGCAGACGGTTTCGAGAATCAGAGTGAACTTGCCGTCTTTGTAGCCTACGAGGCCAAGGTTCGTGTTGGTGCCGCCAATGTCGCCTGCAAGGACGAGGCGGTCAAACTTTGCATCGGGATTAAGCCATTTGATTTCCATAAAAAACTCCGGTATTTGTACGTAATGAATATAGGAAAAACCGAAACGCATAACCGGAGAACCCGACATTTTAGGTATATTTTATGCGGGATGTTAAAGGAGGATGAATGAAACATTCTGTGCTTGGATACCTACCTGGCCTGTGTGCCCTGACTGCGGCAACGGCTTTTTTTACTGCCTGCGGCGATGACGACGACTTCGCCCCGGTTTCGAGGAACCGCGGGTACGACTACGCGTTCACATCGACCAAGGAATTTGCGGAGTACCCCTGCAACGACGTTCGCGAGGGCCGCGAGGCGATTGTCGGGCGCGAGAAGGAAAGTTACTACTGCGAGTTCAACTCCCGCGACTCGGTGTACATCTGGGTCGGCGATACTGACACGCTCACCGCTGAGGGCCGCGAGTTCCATCGGGCGGAAAGTTCGAGCAGTTCTTACCGCTCGTCGAGCAGCTATTCCTATGAGGAAGTGTTCAATCCGGATATCGACTATGGCCCCATGACAGACCCGCGTGACGGCAAGACATACAGGACTGTCGTCGTGAATGGCCAGCTCTGGATGGCGGAGAACCTGAACTACTCCGGCAATAACGTGGGAAAGGCACCCTGCTACAATAACAGCGATTCGCTTTGCGCGCAGTTTGGCCGCCTTTATAGCCGCGATGCCGCGATGGACGATTCACGATGCGAATATCTGTCGAGCTGCGACCTGGGTGAAGGCCCCATCCAGGGAATCTGCCCAGACGGATGGCATATCCCGACCGTAGCGGAAATGGAAGACCTCGTGAATTTCGTAGGCGACTATGCACCGCGTTATAAATCAATGGGATCAACCTGGAGTTATAACGACGGAACAGATACTTACGGGCTCTCCTTCCTAGGAGCGGGGAACTGGGATTCCGACGACGGTTTCGAGGACATCCACAGATACGAAGTGACATGGGCCTACGCGCCGGACACATATCAGCATTACCTGCTAGTCGGAGGCTCTGGAGGTATCGTAGAGGTAATAAGTTATAAGGATTCAGAATATTATAGCTCAGTGCGTTGCGTTAAAGGGAAGGCAAACCCAGTCTCCTCGAGCAGTTCCTACAGTTCGTCGAGCAGCAGCTACAGCTCATCGAGCAGCTACTACACCAGCGTATGGTCCAGCGAGAACCCTTCCAGCAGTTTCTCCATAAGTTCCAAGGAAGACCTGTTCAACCCAAGCCTGACCTACGGCACAATGACCGACCCGCGCGACGGCAAGACATACAAGACCATAGAATTCAATGGACAGACCTGGATGGCGGAGAACCTGAACTTCTCCGACTCGAGCATTGTCCCGCTCCTGGAAGGGCACAACACGTGCTACCACGAAAAGGAGAGCGAATGCGAACTCATGGGCCGCCTGTACAGCCGTGACGCAGCGATGAATTCCTCCAGTTGCGCTTTCGGTCGTTCATGCAGTTTGGGTGACGGTCCCATTCAGGGAATATGCCCCGACGGCTGGCACGTCTTGACATACAGTGAAGCCAAAAATTTGGTAAACTATGTAGAAAGTGATGAGGACAAAATAAGGTCACACTACGGCTGGGGGGCAAGCGCAGTGGGAACGAATGACTATGGACTCTCCTTTGTTGCGACAGGATCCTGGGAGGCCGGAAACTACGACTCCAGGGGCGGATTCTCATACACATGGACTTATTATAACGGCTATTCTAATCAATACTACTTACTTGTTAAGTATAATGACGTATCTATTTCCAGTTATTCGAGCAAGGAAGTATATTTCCCCGTCCGCTGCATAAAGGATGGCCCGGTTTCGTCGAGCAGCGTTTCGTCGAGCAGCGTTTCATCCAGTTCCGTGAGCAGTTCGTCAAGAGCCAAACAGGCAGATGCCGAGCCGTACCTAGAAGCCGCCGGCGAGCAGTTCAACCCGGACATCGAATATGGCACCATGACGGACCCGCGCGACGACAAGACATACAAGACCGTAAAAGTCGGTAGTGCAACATGGATGGCGGAGAACCTGAACTACGCCGGCAACGAAATTGGAGTATCTACCTGCTTCAACGACGACGACCGTTTCTGCGAACTATACGGTCACTTTTATAGCCGCAGCGCGGCGATGAATTCCTCCAGTTGTGCCTATAAATCTTCATGCGACCTGGGTACCGGCCACATCCAGGGAATCTGCCCTGACGGGTGGCATATCCCGACAAATAAGGAGGCGCAAGACCTTGTAAATCTTGCTAGCGGACACGCACTCCCGTTGATGTCGGCAAAGGGATGGAAAACAGGAATTACACCCGGGACTGATACATACGGGCTCTCCTTTGTGGGCTCTGGATGCTATTGCAGCGATGATGGATTCCATTCTTTGGGTGAATATGGACGTCTATGGGTATATTATGCATCCTCGACCCAATACTACATTGTAATAAGGGGATCAGAAAATGAAGCGGAAGTATGGGACTATAACGACGAAGAGTGCTATAACCCAGTCCGCTGCGTGAAGGATTAAAATTTGTCCGGCTCACTCGCCGGACTTTTTAGTTCTTCTCGAATTCCAAGATGTCCGCCTGCACGGTGATATCGTCGGGGAAGTACTTCTGCGCAACTTTCAGCAGGCGGAGCGCTTCGCCATCGCGCTTTTCGGCGTGGGCATCGTAGGCCATGTTCTTGAACCCGTAGACAGATTCCGCGTTGCCCTGTTTTGCCGCAAGTTCATATGCGGACTCGGCGCGGTCAAGGAACTTCGCGTCGTAAGCGAGGTTCCCGAGGAATATGGCCGCATCGCTGAATTCCGGCTTGATTTGTACCAGGTTGTTGAGCACGTCCATCGCGATAAACGGCTTGTTGTCTTCGGCGAGAACGTCTGCTAGTTTGTACATAGTGGCAGTGTCATCGGGGCGGACGCCCAGCGCTTCGCGGTAAGCGGCGGCACTTTCCTCGAACTGCTTGTTCAGGCGGTACACGTCGCCGAGATACACGAGAAAATCCACCTCGTCGGGGTGCACGGCGTAGCCCTCGCGGATAACGGCTACGGCGCGCTCGAAATCGTTCAGCGCGATGTTCGCCTCTGAAAGCTGGTAGACGATGCTTATGTCTTCCTTGTCGAGCTGGTACGCCTTCTCGATGGCACGCAGCGCGCCGACCGCGTCGCCGGTTTTACCGTAGGCTTCGCCGAGGTAAAGCCAGCCCGAAACGTTTTCGGGCTCCAGTTTCAACGCCCTGTGGTACGCCGCCACGCATTCGGGGTACTGCTTGAGCCTAAAGTACACGCTCGCCATGTTGAAAAGCGCAGGGGAAAACGCCCCGTTCGAGAAGTCGACGGCCTTGCGGTACGTGGCGGCGGCATTCGGCAGGTCGTTTTGCTGGTAGTAACTGTTCGCGATGTTGAAACTGGTGGCGACGGGGTCCGCGCCGCGGGATTCCGCCTTGCGGTAGAGCATGATGGCCTGCTTGAATTTGCCGTCGCGGTAGAGGACGTTCGCGCGCTCCATCAGGTCGTACGCGGATTGCGCCGCGAAAGCAGGTATTGCGAAGAGTAAGGCGACTAGCAAGGAACCGCGGGCAACGAGACTACGAGAATTATAGGCAGCGAGATGCCCACGCAAGCCTCGTCTCAATTCATAAAAAATATTTATCAATTTGAACAAATTCATAAATTTCATTGAATCCTTCGACTACATCACTTCGTGACTCCGCTCAGGATGACACCATACATTACTTTCCATTCCACACTTCGCACTTCACATTCCACATTACACACTACACATCGCATCAGTCCCTGAACTTTACCTCGAAAGGCTGTTCCATGCCGCAGAAGGGCACCGCCTTGCCCGCCTTTTCGGCTGGCGCGAACGTCATACGCGATAGCGCCTCTCGGCCGGCGGCGGCGAGCCCGGAACCTGAGGGAGATTCCTCCAGCACCTTGATATCGTACGCCTTGCCGTTCACGTCCACACAGAAACTGAGCCGCAGCATCGCATCGATTTCGCGGTCACGGATCTGCGGGGGCACCTGAAAATTCGGGTACGCCCTGCTTTCGGGCTTCTTGTCCACGTCGCCCTTTTCGGTCGAAAGCGTCCCGCCGCGGAAATCGGCCACCATGTCCTCGCTCACGGCGGCGCCGGCGTTACCCGATGCCGTCCCGAGATTCATCGCGAAACGCGGCCCCGCCTTCGGGGAACGCGAATTGGATTTCTGGCGGTCGGGCTTGCGCGCGGGCTTTTTCTTCTCGACCTTCTTCTCGACTTCTTCCACCTTCTTCACTGCAATTTCGGTCTTGTTGTATTTCTTTTCGTGGAACACCTTGCCCGTCAAGAAGAGGTTCGCCATCGTCACGGAGAACACGAGCAAACAGCTCGCGAGGATAGCCGCGATGAGGATAGCAAAACGCTTCAGCAATTTTTTAAAAAACTTCAATACCATTATTCTATCTATTCTGATATTTTATCTACTAAACTCTAGTTACTACTTCTTGTCTGGATTGCCACGTCCCCTTACAGGGGCCTCGCAATGACGCCGTTCTGCCTACCAGGTTCTAATTACCGCTTCACATCTAGATCCTTCGACTCCCCCTTTACAGGGGTCGCTCAGGATGACACCGCAAAACATTCCAAATCTCACACTCCACATCATCAATCATCAACCATCAATCACCAACTATCCATCATCCATCATCAATCATCAATTATCAACTACTCCGCCTGTGCCGCGATGGAGACCTTCTTCACTCCGGCCAGGTTGCACATGTCGATTACCTGCACGAGCACGCCCGTCTCGGCACCCTTATCCGCAATCACTACGGCCTCGCGGTCGGGCGCCTTCGCAAGCGACTGCTTCAAGATATCCTGCAGGCTCGCGAGGTCCACCTGCCGCTCGTTCATGTGGATAGTGCCCTCACGCGTAATCGCAATCAGCAGGTTTTCCTTCTCGAGCTGGCTTGCGGACTGCGCCTGAGGCTTGGTCACGTCCACGCCCGTCTCGCGGGTAAACGAGGACGTCACCACGAAAAAGATGAGGAGGATGAACACGATGTCCATCAGCGGGCCCATCTCGATGCCCATATCCTTCTGCTTTCTTCTCGGCAAGTTGAATTCCATAATAAATCCTTCATTCCTGGATTGCCACGGCTTCTTTCGAAGCCTCGCAATGACGAATCACGGGCACTTCCTCTCCACAAAATAATTCTCTATAACGGTCGCGCCGAGTTCCATCTTCTGGCGCAGCATTTCTACGCGCTCGTCCAGGCGCTGCTTCAGGAGCGTGAGCGGGAACGCCACCAGGAGCCCGCTCTGCGTAGATATCAGAGCCTCCGAGATACCGTCGGCCATGAGCACCGGGTTCTGGTTCCCGTACAACGTAATTACCTCGAAGGTAGAGACCATCCCCGTCACCGTGCCAAGCAGGCCCAGCAACGGCGCCGCAGATGCCATCACGGATACGATATGGTTTCCCTGCTCCATGTAGCGCACCGTCTTCATCATGCGCACCTGCATGTAGTCGCGGAAGCCTTCGGGATTGGTGCTCGCGACGTCAATCGCATAGCAGAGTTCCCGCGAGAGGAGCCCGCCTCGCTTGCGCAGCCTGCGGAGGGCCTTCTTCACGCTGGGCGGTTCCGCATTCTTCTCGTCTTCCTCGATTCCGCCGTTCAGGTCCACGCGCATGCGCTTGATGACCTTGTGGATGTCGGTGCGGAAAAAGTCGCTCCCGATGCGGAACCAGCTCGAAAACAGGTAGTAGAAACCCACGACACCCGCCAAGAGAATCGGGAGCATTACCACACCGCCGGCATGGTACGTATTCTCGAGCGACTCGATGAGTATGTAGTGGGTATTTGTCATGGCTCGGAACTTATTCTTTCTTCCCGAAAATGCGGTTCAGGAGTGCGGTGCTCTGCACGTACATCTCGCTTGTGACCTTCTCGATTTTTTCGCTCAGGAGGCCGTGCAATATCATCACGGGGATTGCAATCACGAGGCCCGTTTCCGTAGTCACGAGAGCCTCCGAAATGCCACCCGCAAGCACGCGCGCGTCGTTCGTGCCCACCTCGGTAATCACCGTGAACAGCGTGATGATACCCGTCACCGTGCCGAGCAGGCCGAGCAGCGGGGCAATCGAGCCCATCGCGGCAAGGAGCCCCATGCGGCGTTCCAGTTTCGGCTGCTCGCGGAGCAATGCCTCCTGCAGGGCGCGTTCCGCATCCTCGCGCTTGTCGCGGGCGCGGTTCAGCACCGCAAAGAGCACCATCGAGAGGCTCGTTTCCTTCTTGAGGCAGAGGCCAGCCGCATCCTCGTAGCGGTTCTCCTTCACGAGAGCGTCGAGCTTGCGGTTGAACCTGCGGCTCAGATGCCCGCGGTAGCTGAGCACCAGGAAGCGTTCCAGGCAAAGCAGCAGCGCGAAAATCGCCACCAGCATGAGCGGGTACATCACGATGCCGCCCTTCCTGAAGAACGCCTGGAATTCCTCGCGCCAGGTAAGTTCCTTCGTGTCGGTAATCGCGTTCTTGACCGCCTTGTTCTGCAATACATCCAGCGGGATAGAGACAACCGTGGAAGCCCCCGAGGCCTGCGATACGGCCTGCTTTATATTCGCGGCCATCTCCGGCGGGAGCGTCGCGTTCCATTCGAATATCTTGCCCTGCAATGCACCCGAGCGGAGCAGCGCCTGCACCTCGCCGTTATCCTGCGTGACCTCGCCCAAAAAGACCGTACCCAGGCGCAAGCGGTTCACGTTCACGTCGGGGCGGTTGCCCACCTGTGAAGTCTCGCGCCCGTAGAATTGCGTGTAGGTCAGTTCGTGACGCAGCAGCAAGTCATTCATAAAATTCTGCACCGCGCCAACCGTATTCGGCACCTTCTTCTCGGCATCCTCGGAGGCCTGCTTCAGGCGAATCAGGCGCCCGTTCATGCCCACCGGGTAATCGCCCACCACGTCACCGAGAGCCTTGTCAATCGAAAGCTTTACCTGCGTGTTGAGCGCATCGTATGCCGATTCATCGGCCTGCGCCTTCTCCTCGGCATCGCCCGTCATGCTCCTGCTCGCCATGACCTCCTCGTTCACGCGGCCAAGATCCGTCGAGAGCTTGGAATAGCGGCCGTCAAGTTCACGCGATGCTGCCTGGTGCTCCTCGGTCAGTTGCGACTCGGCATAGCGCTTGCGCCAGTGTTCCGCCTCGAGTTTCTCGAGCGAGTCCGCCTTCTGCAGGCGAATGCGGGTAAGCGCCTCTACCTCGCGCTGCAAGCTGCGCACCTCTTCCATCTGCAGGGAATCCTTGATGCGCGCCTGGTCCTCGGCGGACTGTTTCTTTTCGCCCGAAGACCACGGCCATGCGAATGCGGATGAGGCCAGCAACAAGAAGGCAAATAATGCAAGTCTAGATCCTTCGACTTCGCGCTTCGCGCTTCGCTCAGGATGACACATTACGAACTTTTTCATCTTTCACCTCCCACGATAGAGAGGCTCACGGGCAACTTCACGATCTGGGGCGGTTTCTTCGCCTGCTTCACGTCGAGCGCGAGCTTCACCGCCGCGCGTTCTTCCAGGTTCAATTCCTCGTTCCATTCGTAAACGACCTTCCCGTCTTCGACCTTGCGCACCAGCGCACCGAAAACCGTGCCGTTGTCATCGCTGTAGACCATCCACTGGTTCCCGATTCGCAAAATAGAGGCGTTGATGAGTTCGCCGTTCTTGCGGGTGAGCGGGCTGTTGATAATCGCCACCTCGTCGCCGAACTTGGTCTCTTCGGCAATGAGCGACTTGAGGCGCGAAAAGCCTTCCTCCTCGCTTGCGTTCCCGCTCTCGATGTCGCGGGTCAGGGATTTTACGCGATCGAGCCTGCTTTCAAGTTCCCACGGGACCGTCTGCGCCACCTGCGATTCGAGCTTCTTGCTGATACCCGCAAGTTCGGTACGCAGCGCCTTGCGCTTTGCTGCAACGTTGTCTGTACGGTTCTTCGCGCGGGCCTGCTTATTGCGTTCCGCCTGGAGTTCACCCGCAACCGCCTTTATCTTCGCGTTCAGGCTATCGATTTCGGCACGGCGGCGTTCCGTGTCGGCCTTGTAGCGCTGCTGCAGAGTCTTGTAGCGGGAATCGTCCGCCTTGAGCATCGAATCCGTCGCCGAAATCTGGCGGTTCAGTTTCTGGATTTCGGAATTCAGTTTTTCCTTTTCAAGCTTCAGGTCCTGAATTTCGGAAGCGCGGTCGGCAAGGGCCGGGCCCGAAACAAGCAGCACCAACAGCACGAAAGGCAATAATCTTAAACGTTTCATAACTTTCCGCAATGGTTAGGTATCAAAATTACATAATTAAAACACCCAAATCCGTCAAATGTGTCACCACGAATATTAATTTGAAAGCATTTACTCGCATTCTACACGATAGGGCCTGTTTCCGCCGCGGTATTTGCACCAGTTCGCACAAATCGGGGTGCGGAATTCTGCGTCTACATCTTCGTCTTCGGAAACCTTCGGGAATGCGTAGTTGCAAATCTCTTCCACCTCGCGCTTCAATATGCTCGACTTCTGCTCTTCCAGATAGTAGCGGCTCACGAATGCACTGCGGCACTGCTCGTATTCCAGCATATCCCAGTCGCGGTCGGCGCACCATTCCCAAAGGTATTCCTTGCAGTAGTTCTTCTCGGTATTGTGCAGGCACAGTTCCTCGAGTTCGCTGCAGTCCGCGATGTGGTTGCTCTCGAAGTTGCTCGCCACGCAGTAGCGCTTGAGCCCGTCGGCATACGCTTCCGACTTGTCCGCATCGCTGATGGTATCGGGCAGGAATATCGACCACCTGGTGGTATCGAGCATCATGGCAGCCTTCACGTTCGAGGGGTAGCACGTCTTGGCCCATCCGGTAATTTTACCTTCCCGGTAGTATTCGTATGCGTGCGCATTGCCACTGACCAGGTCGTACTGGAAATCATCCGTCGGCATCCCGGAACAGGCGATATCCTGGTACAGCCTGCAGGCGCGCGTTTCCCAACTTTCCTCGTCGCCGTTCCCGATATAGTCGCAGTTCTGGAAACCGATATATTCCATGGTCACGCCCTCGCCACGCACATTGAGTTCGAGCGACGTTCTCGACATCCCGAAAAAGACCCCCATGCCGTTCTCGATGTTCGATTCCGGCACGACGCGCGAATCGCTTACCGATTCCTTGACCTTGCGCTCGTAATCCACGTACGCGCGGTCCGTCGTGTACATGTCCACGGAAATCCTGCCAATGGGTAGCATCATGTTCATCAGGTAGAGCGTATCGAGATTGTTGAACCCGCCTATCCAGCGGTTCTCCGAGTAGCCCAGGTTCTGACGGCGTTCAAACGGGTCGTGCATCGCGATGCCCCGGTAACCCGTCGAGTCGTCCGCTTCGGTCAGGCCCTCGAGCATCTGGTTGATGGTGGTGTTTACCGATTCCTCGGTTTCCATGTCGTAATTCAATACCGAGAGCACACCGCCGATGGACTTGTCGAAATCCAGTGCGCATTTTACGAACTCCATGTCCATCGGGAACTCCAGGAAGTCCACGCCGATTACCTTGCCATCGGTATATTCCCGGAATTCGTAACTGCCGTCCTGCTTGGGGATGTTCAGGCCCGTAACCTTGACCGGCTTGGGGATCGACGCTACCGCAGTGTACCTAGACTTTACCGTACTGCCGGCACTGTCCCATACAAAGTAAGCATCCATCGTGTAGGTTTCGCCCAGGATTCCCCTCTCGTTTGCCTTGAAACAGTTCGGCTTGCCCCACGTCTGCAGGACAACCGTGGTATCGTACTCGTTCTCGCCCATCTTGAACTTGCCCTGCAGAGTCACGTAGGCACTGTCGTAGAACGCGAAGTTTTCTGCCGATGCCTCGTCTAGTTCGTAGACCTTCGAAAAGCAGATTTCCGGATTCGTGAAGTCAGAAATGTGCCCGTAGGTGTAGATGCCCGTGTAGACCTCGCGCTCCTCGGGATAGTATTCCCACGGCCCGTGAAAGTCGCAGGCAGTAATGGCCACGAGCAAGGCCGACAAGACAGCCGGCGACACGAAACTCTTTTTAAGGAAACTCTTCATCGGACCCTATAAATTTACATTATTAGAACACCCGACCCGGGCAAAAGTGTTACCCCCTCGCGAAAATTTTTATACGGGAAAGGCCGGACCCCGTTTATGGAACCCGGCCTTGGTAATTTTCGGGACTTGCCCTCGGGTCAGTTTTCCCCGCGGCTCATCTCCATCTGTTCACGGTCCAGCGTCTGAGTCAGGTACTCCTTGAAGTCCCGGTCGATTTTCACCCCGTCGAAATCTTCTACGTTGTCCGAGAAGACGTCGATCAGCGAAAGATTATCAATCCAGCCTTCGATGTTGTACTCGTTGAAGCTGAGGTTCTTGTCGCCAGCGGGCTTTGCCACCAGTTCGACCTTAGCCTTGTCAACCCAACCCTGACCGCAACTCCCGCGCACGAGGACATCCGTATCTGCCTCCTTGACGACGGTGAGTTCATCGTAGAACCCTGCTGTGCATACTATGGTGCTCCCGCCCCGCTCGAAGGCAAGATCTATGTCGCCCTGTTTGGACTTGACCGTCCTTGCGGCAAAAGATGTCGTCACGAGAAGAACGAAGGCAATGAACAGGATAACGTTTGCGCGTTTCATGATGGCCTCCTTGTTGTGGGGGCAGACATCCACCCCGTTAAACAAGGTACAAAACCGCACGAATGTAAACCACTGTTTACATAGTCTAATGTGGAATAGGGGGGGGGAGTTATTTTTTCATGACATTATTCAGAGTTTTTGCCGTGCATCCAAACTTATCTGCCGCACGCTCCTTCGTGCCGAATTTTTTACAGGCATATTCCGCAAGCAGGTACTTAAAGCGCCCGGTCGCACCATTCCACGACATGTCACAGAATTCCTCCAGAAGCGAATCATCAAGATGATTGCTGGGAACAGCCTCTTCAAAGGACGTTTCTTCTAGAATCTCCTTTGCCGTTTTCTTGTCCTGCCATGCAACAAACTGGTAAGCAATCATCTGCAGTGAGCGAAAGTTCCCAAACAAACTAGAAGTCATCAGAAATTCCTTTAACACAGTATCCATCGGAGCCTCTTCTGGAGAACTATCCAGCTTCACTGTATTCCATATCTTTTTCCAATCATCAAGAACATCTTCACGGCATTCGCGCAGTGGAGGCAGCGTAACCTTATAAAAGCTGATACGGTCGTAAAAATCGGGATCAAGCCTCTGGCGCAACTCCTTTTCGGGCAAGTTTGATGCGCACACCAATTCCACATTGGCGGTTCTTTCTTTATCCTCGCCAACCCTTCGATAATGATGCCGTTTATCCTGCAATGTACGGAGCAGTTTGCGTTGCACACTTCTGGGCAAGTCCTGAATTTCATCCAAAAAAAGTATGCCATTATTAGCCTCTTCCAGATAGCCCTTTCTATCCTTCAGCGCCCCCGTAAAAGACCCCTTCGCATGCCCGAATACGGCAGAATCTGCCAACGTTGAATCCAGTGAGCCACAGGCCACCATCACCGCTTCCTTATTCTTAAATTTTTTTATATGCGATTCCACAAGGCGACTCTTGCCCGTACCCCGTTCGCCAAGCAAAAGTAACGGTACGCCCTGAACGCTGGCATAGACCCGGATCTTTTCTAGGGCATCACGCCTCGCCTTTGATTTTGAGTCGGGTCCATAATATGCTTCTTTCGGATTTTCCTTCTCGTACTTACGGAGTTCGCTTAGGTAAGTGGTTATTGGGAAATCAACATCATCGCAGGAAGTTTCCCCAGTTTTAGGATTCTTTTGCGACGAAACCAAACGTGTTCCATCAGGAAACGCCCCGGCAGCATACAAGATAAGCCATACCGCATGCATGGCAGGGGTACCCGAAGACACGTTAATAACGAGGCCCTTTTGGCCTTCTATTCTAGGTATGATCTGATTCTTTATAATGTTATAAATGTCTTTGTGAACTGTCGGATTCTTTACCGCCACCTCAATAGGGGTCAAAACGGGGCTTAATCGCCTAACCCCATCTAGCTTTTCCGCATGCTCTTTTTGGTAGAGATAAAGTACTTGGGTAATCTCGTGATTTCGCTCGAGATTCTTTATTAGTGATTCCAGTGCATCGGGCTCATGCCCAACAGCCATCCACGTGAGTAGCGTTATCTTCTTTCCCATGGATAGAAATATACGAAAAATTTTTCCATATAGAGCGAAAAATATTTCGCACCTAGAACAAAAAGGCTAAAAAAACGCCCCAAGAAGCCCACATTGTAGCTTGGCACACTTTTTGCTGGTATCACCATAAAAATGCATCTGTTTGCATGCATTTGTTGTAAAAAATTATATATATAGAGAAAAAGGATTATAAAATATGGGATTGAATAACTTTGTAGCACAGGAAGCACGCCCCCTGCCAATCTTCGTTTTGGCCGATGTGTCGGGAAGCATGAGCGGCCCCAAAATCAAAGAGTTAAACATCGCCTTGAGAGACATGGTCTCCGCATTGAACAACGTCAATGATATTAGGGGCAAATTCCAGCTTTGCGTAATTTCCTTTGGCGGCAACGCCGCCAATGTCGTGCAACCTCTCACAGATGTCGACAAGGTTTCCCTGACCGAATTAGAAGCCGATGGAGAAACCCCTATGGGCAGCGCATTTACTCAAGTTGCCGAAATGATCGAAAACCGAGAAATAGTGTCATCCCGTGCATACGCCCCCACGATTGTACTCATCAGTGATGGAAGGCCCACAGATTTTCGCGATGGTCAAAATTATAGCAACTGGGCTCCTTTAGCCATGTTGCATTCCGGCCCACGCTCATCCAAGTGCCAGCGCCTTGCAATGGGCATCGGAAGCGATGCCGATATGGCCATGCTAAAAGCTTTCGTGAAAAACAATCAGATTCCAGTAATTAAATCTAATGGCGCTAAAGGCATCGCAAGTTTTTTCCGTTGGGTAACCATGTCCACCATTGCCCGTGCGACAAGTGTTGCACCCAACAACGTGTCCGTAGTTGCCCCAACTTCCCTGATGGATGAAGAGGAAATCACCATATGATCGCCCAGGAGTCAAAAAGGGCCAAATTGACTTTTGTTACCCTATCGGATGTCGGAACAGCTCACCAAACGCTTAATCTACCCAATCAGGATTCGGCAGATTTTAGAGAAGCAGATGGGGATTTTGTCCTAGTAGTTTCCGATGGCGTCGGATCTTGTAAGTGTGCAGATAGAGGTTCAAAAGCAGTCGTTGATTCTTGCATAAGCACCTTCAACACCCTTAAAGCACGCACCCTTTGTTTTGACTCTAGACAAGTCGTCCAAAATATTTGGAAAGAATGGCACTCTATATTGGCAGGCAAAAACCTTGATGACTATTGCGCTACAGTAAAAGCCGCATTCAAATACGGAAACAGCATATTGCTAGTTTCCGTTGGCGATGGTTTTTGCGCTTTTTCATCAGAATCCAAGCAAGTTGCTACAGAGAGTTTTGAGACGTCCTTTCTAAATGAAACGGATTGCCTAAACAGCACCTTTTCGCCAGAATGCTTTTTTTGCAAGGAAATCCCATTAGAAGACAAACCATATGTCGTCGTATGCTGCACGGACGGCTTTTCCAATGGAATAGAAGCCGACAAGGAACTTGAATTTGTCAAGGAATTGGAATCAGGGGTTAGCGCAAGTGAACTCCGCACGGAATTAGAGTCCTTCGTTAACGCGATTTCAAAAGCCTCTTTCGACGATAAAAGCATTGGAGTTGTCAAATATGCAAAATAGAATTGACAACCTACAAGGAACTATCGTCACCGGTGAAAGTGGCAAAAGGTATCGCCTTTCCCAAAAAATTGATTCGGGATCACAAGGTGTTGTGTACGAAGAAGATTCAGGAAATTTCGTCGTAAAGCTTTATCACGAAGAATTCGCCTCAAACCATGTCATAGAACAACTGCGTTTCGTAAAACAAGTGAAGTTGCCCCCAAATTTTGTTCCTGTCGAGGATTTACTGTGTGAGCCACATGTAGGCTTTGTGATGAAGCGCGTTGTTGGTCACGAGCCTTTAGACGTATACTTACTTCCAGATCCAAAGCAACCTTTTTATAAATGGTATAATAAAGAGAAGGGCTTTTTATGCCGACTTTTTCTGGGCAGGATGATAGCCACAGCCTTCGAAAAGCTAGAAAGCGAAAATCTATCTTATTGCGACATTTCGGGCAAGAACATTCTTGTACGTACAAAGAATAAAGCTTCGGTACAGATGATTGATGTTGACAACATTTATGTTGCCGGCAGAGGAAACCCCGGTGTCCTCGGGACTCCTCGGTATATCGCACCTGAAGTAGTAAGGGGTTTGAACACTCCTGATATTTTCTCGGACAATTATTCTCTGGCAGTTATCCTTTACGAACTTTTACGAGTAGGGCATCCTTATATCAGTGATGAAATAGCTAATGGTTCTCCAGAAGACGAGGCAAAAGCACTTGCCGGGGAATGCGATTATATCTCTCCCGAAAATTCAACCCACCTACTTCCGGAAGATGTTGTTTTTACAACTCGGCTCAAGAATTTATTCAGCCGGTGCTTTAAAGATGGAAAGTTCAACCGACTAAAGCGCCCATCGGCAAAAGAATTTGAATTCGCCCTGATTGAAGCAAGCAACAATATAATAAAATGCCCCCATTGTGGAGCGTGGCATTATCCTAGAAAAACGGGAAAGAAATGGAATCCGTGTCCCTGGTGCGACGGGGAATCTAGTCCCAAGGCACGAATACAATTTTACGATTTCTTTTTTGAAGGTACCGACTACCAAAAAGCCTATTGTGATTTTGAGAAAAAAAGTCAGCCAAAAGCTACTAAAAAAACTGCGACCAACAGTTATGTAATCAAGGACGATTTCAAAAATCGCGTTCCCAGATTTTATGTAGTAGGAGAAAAATCATACACCATGGGAGCAAGCGTTGCCGAGAACTGCTTTAGCATTTATAGCAAGAATGGAACCTGCACATTGGTAAATGATGGGCTAGATATGCCAATAAAAATCAAACATTACGGGAGTACAAATTTTACGATTGTGGACAAGGACACACATTGTGACTTGAAAAATGGTGACACTCTTTTTTTTGAAATAGGAGATGATTCTCCCGCAACAATCGTAGAAGCCAGTAACCAGCAATTTGGTTTGATAAAAATGGCAATGTTCATGGAGGTTTAGCATGGATATTTCTAATCTCGGTGCGGCAAAATCGCTAAAGTTTAAACTAACACTTGATTCTGCCAGCGAATTTAAAAAAGGAAGCTTTCTTAAAATAGAATTCACAAATGATGTTACAAAATTTTCTATAACGCCGTTTGGTCCAAACGTCTCTTTCCTGGCATGTCCTGTTTTTTGCAGGACTGATGCATTTACATCACAATATTTATTAGAATGCATTCAGTCTGAACAAGCAAATACTCAAAGATTTTTCTTTGTTATCGAAAGAATTTATGAAGACAGTCTCGAAGTACAGGCATATTCTTTTTCTACAATTACAAAATACAGTACCGCCATAGAAATTCAGGTCAATGAAGATCTTGCCGATAGAATTCAGGAATTTGAAAGAAAATATGTTTGGAATGGATACGGCGAGCCTTCAATTTTTGTGCTTAACAACAAGACTAGTAAGAAACAGTCTGCCCAAATAGCCATTGTTTCAGGCAGAAGCCTTTTATTGGCAAAGAACATTGGACAGACCTTTGTCGCATATAAAGAAAGATTCCGTAAAGAACGCATACTCCCTATAGAATTCCTCATTGCTCCTGAAATCAGATTCGTTCTGCGTTCCGAATCAACAAACAACAAGTTTATTGACGATATGAATCGCATTTCCAGCGGAACATCCTATATCAATCGCTGGGAGGCCTATAGCGAATTAACAAAAAAATCGCTAGAGTTGGATTGCGAAGAATTTGGTTCTATAAATTATGAGTCATACAGTGTCAACAACAGCATGGAGGGATACACATTTGATTTTAAAATTCAAGAGCAAATAGACAACAGCTATATAGGGCGCGAATTATGCATTGTCAGTGACAATAACAGAAGTACCCCCGTCGGAACAATAAGACGTATTCAAGAGGATTCTCTCACAACATTTTTAGACTCATCAGATTTTTGGGAAGAAATTCCCAGCAAAGGAGAATTAAGCCTCGATAGTTATGGCGACAAAGTTATCGCCATACGCCGCGAAAAAGCCAAACAACGCATCTTGAGTGGACAAGCGCCAATCAAAGCGATTGTTTCAATCGTAGAAAATGGCGCCAGTAGTTACTATGAATGGGGTACACACAGGGCCATATCAAGTAAACTAAGGAGAAACTTTAAAAAGGCAAGCGATCTCAACGAACGGCAAAAAAAAGCGATTGATTTGGCAATCAACACTCCAGATTTTGCCGTAATACAGGGGCCTCCTGGCACAGGCAAAACAACTGTCATTAAGGGAATTTGCGAAAGATTCCGCGAAATCTTTGAAGACGAGGAACGTAAAAAACAAAAACTGAACCCCGAATACATTGTCCATAGCCCCAAGATATTGATTACCAGTTTCCAAAACGAAGCTGTTGATAATGCCATTTCGGCCCCTCTTCAAGGGGACTTGCCCGCCTATAGGAAAATCTCTCGCCGTGCAAAAGAAAATGTGAGGAACCAATACGAAAAATCCTTACAATCATGGCTAGATGGAGTCCGTTCCAACATTCTTGAAAGCACAAAAAACACTTCCGTGCAATCATTGAATCAAAAACGTCAAATGATGGCCGAAAAATTCCTGAAATACAAAAATGAAAAAAATCCAGAAAAATCTTTGATGTTCGCAGCCGAGCTTTTAAACGATTATTTATCCTTTAATGGAATCAATTACGATGAAATTTTGATAAAGAAAGCAAAGGCTATTATCAAGAAAGTCGAAGAAAAGTTTTCTAACAGCGCAATAAATCCTCCTGTTGAAGATCCATTGGAAAAGAAATTGAAGGCGCAGCGGCTTGACATAACGTCTTTTAAGGATGATGGCGTTCTGAACGCCAAAAGGCTTAGGGAAACACTTAATTTACGTCGTGACAAACTAAACTTACAGACAGCCGACTTCAACCTCCTGGATTCTATTTGTAACGATTCATTCTCTGATAGTGATTTTCAGAATTATGTAGCCTTGGTCAACAACCTTAAAAAGAAGTATTGTAAAGAGCCTGTCTCCATAGATATTAACGATCAAAAGGCTATCGATGATTGCCTTTTATCTATGTCATATTGCTTTAACGAGCAATACATGAATTTGTTCCCCGATAACGAAAGTCGTAAAGCATTAATTTTAGCCGAATTTATGGACAGACTTGAACAGGAATACGAAAGTGTTGTCGAAAAGTATTCTATGACAACAGCCGCAACTTGCCAGAATAGCCTTAATTTGCATAGCATCGGCGATAAAATTTATGACCTAGTCGTCGTTGATGAAGCCGCCCGTGCAAATCCATTAGACCTATTCATTCCAATGTCTATGGGCAAGAAAATTATTTTAGTCGGCGACCACAAGCAATTGCCCCATATGCTAGAACCGGATGTTGTCAAGCGTATGAAGGAAGATCCTAATTTCAAAGACTTTTCTGCATTGGAACAAAGCTTATTTGAACGACTATATGACATGTTTAGCAAAGAACCTAAGCCTAGAACAGTGATGCTTAACGAGCAATTTCGTATGCATCCAGACATATGTAAATTCGTCAGCGAACAGTTTTATGAGGGCGAACTAAAAATGTCCCCGTCAGCAAATCTTGACCTCTATAAGAGTCATCCCGAAATCAATGGAGGCCGAGCGCTTGCTTTTATTGACATTCCTAATTCCGAGGGCCCAGAAAAGCCCGGACGGTCAATGAGCCGTAACATTGAAGCCACCAAAATTTCTGAAGACGTAGTTAAAATTCTAAATAAAGTTCCTAACGCAACAATTGGCATCATTTCGTTCTATTCGGCACAGGTTTCATTAATTAATGACTGCTTGAGCAATAAAATCAATAACGAGCAAAAATCACAAGTAGAAGTCGGCACGGTTGACGCTTTCCAGGGCAAGGAGTACGATTATGTCTTACTTTCATGTGTTCGCTCCTTCAAGCATAACACTCAGAAAAAACATAGTCTAGAATTTTTAGACAAACCCAACCGTTTATGCGTATCCTTTAGTCGTTCTAAAAAACAGCTTGCCGTATACGGCGATGCACAATGTTTAAAGCCAATTGAGAGTATCAACGCACTCTATCGTGTTTGTGCCGAAAACAATGGAGGATACTATCATGCGTTATGATATTTTGAACATCGCTAATTGCCGATACGACCGCAAGGACACTCAGTCTTTCCTCGTTGCGATACCAGCCATTGCCATAGAATGCGAAGTGCACTCCCCTCAGGATGATGAACTGGATGTTTACGAAGAAACTGCACTGAAATTTATTTCTATCGGTTTTTCCCTTGCAGGTGTCGCAAATGCTTTAAATGCATCAGAGACATTTATTGAAGAAATTTACGCCAACCTGGAATCAGATCAGTTTATTCGGAAAACAGCAGGCAATCCATGGGAACTAACCGATAAAGGTATAGAATACCTAAAGGGAATTGTCAAAGACCGCCCATCTGACCAAGCGGTATACGGATATTTTTTCGTAAACCCGATAAAGAAGGATATTTTGCCTTTCTTTTACAAAGGAAATCTTGATCAAGCACCTTTATTCCAAAGAAAGGATCCTGATGTTTTTCCTGAAAAAATTACTATTGAAGGCAACGAGGAAAATACTTTCCCAAATATACATGTTAAAAATTCTGAATTAAAAAAGGCATTCTCCGCATTTATAAAATGTAACAACATATTAAAACGTCGCGATAACGACGAAATATCACATGAAGAGGCGCAGAGTGAAATTTCAGCATTGTCAATTTTTGAAGACGAATTCCAAGACCTAGATAGTTTTGATGAAGCAGAATCCTTCATAGACACCCCTATAACGAAATCGGAAAACGAAAAAGAGAGTATTAGCAGGGGACCGCAATTAGTAAAAAAATTATCATCAAGACAAAAAAATATCTACTTGACGGTAAAAATTACCATTGACCCCTCTTTGCCCGAAGGATACAAAATCACATCTCCGTTCAATATGAAAAATATTGACGAAAAATATTACCTTCGGCAAATGCAATGGCTAAAGGAGCAATCCAATGTTTTTTTAGGAGAATCTCGCTTGGGAGACTACCTAAAAAAAGAAATCGTCAAATTATGTAGGGACTTTGATAAGAATCGAATGGCTTTTGACAGCTTTGCGCTAGCGCATATGCCCCATCTTTATAGCAAAAAAGAACAGTTCAGACAACTTTATGATGATATATCCTATAGTTATGGAGCAATGCAAAGGAATCCTGGTTTACATGAACAAAAAAATATTGTACGTGATTTAGGTAGTGATGTTGTGGAAAACCTATTGAATCGTTTTTTTGTCGATTATGAAAATCGCCAATTGAACAGTATTGCCAATAATGCGAAATATGATTTAAAACAACCGAGAATTTTTCTTGAAAACCTGCTAAGTAAAACCTTTTTATTTGATAGAGATATCGAGCGCTGGTCAATTGAATTTATCAAAACAGCGCTTTCTCACTTAACCAAATCCTACGGAAATGGCGCTCTAGAAAAATTGGCCAATTTGTTGATTGCCAATTATTACAATCCAACAAAATACACAAAACTTTTTTTGGAGGCCGATAACGTCTCAGAAATGTTTAAACAAGCAATGGAGTTAAATAGAATTAGAAATCTAGTATCTCATGATAAAGGTAAAAAATTTAGTTATAATGATTATTTAACTTATACAGATAACATTTTTTCATTTGCCGACGGACTTGTCGCAATATTTGAGAGGAACTAAAAATGGGAAAGAATAAAAATAAGAAAAAAAATCAATTTCAAGTCCAAAGTGCGCCTAAGCCGTTGGATATCAGCACACCTGAAAAAGTCGAAATTGCCGTCACCAACGTTGTGGCAACCACTAATGAAACAGATTTCAATTCAAAGAAATCTGAATTAATGGAGGCTCTTCAAAAACAAGTTCAGGTGGCTCAAGCCGCATTACAAAAGGCAAACGCCGACAAAGAGGACGCAGAAGCCGCCAAAAAAGCGGCGGAAGAAGAAAAAGAGCGTTTAAAAAAAGAAAATCAGGATCTGGAATCTGAAAAGACGCGCCTTACAACGGAAAAAAATCAGATTCAAGCAGAATACGATGCCGCAATTGCAAAAATTGACGGTGCTGAGCAAGATGCGGCAAGAATAAAAAAAGCCGCAGAAGAAGAAGCAGATCAAATTAAGAATACCGCAGCAACAGATGCCGAGAAGATCAAAGACGAAGCAAATAAGAGCAAGTTGAAGGCTGTTGCAGATGCTAGAATGGAAGCAGCAAAAGCGTGGGAGGACGAATGCACACGCCTAAAAGGCGAATTTAACAGGCTAGGCGAAGAAAGAGTTGAATTTGAGAAGGTGCGTCAAAAATTCAATACGGATAAAAGTAATTGGGAGTTTGAAAAAGAGGCTTTTGATGATGAAAAAAACTATGTAGAACAATTAAAAGAAGAATACAAAAAATACAATCCCAAAACTATTGACAAACTAAATTTTGAACTTCAGCAAAAAGATGCACGCTACGAAGCTTTGGAAAGTCAATATGACAATCTCAATAAGATGTTCGCTCAAAATCAGGCATTTGTTGATTCTCTAAAAATTTCACTTAAGGATATTAACGGTAATGAAACCGAACTTAAGGAAATCCTTCCTGAAATTAACGAGATGCTTTCTAGGTATAGGAGTCTTCAGGAGGTCTATAAAAAATACCCGGATATTCAAGCAATAGAAAATCTCGAAAAACGTGCAGAGAAAGTAGATGCCCTTGAAATTCAAAAGCAAAAAATATTACAAGAACGAGATGATTACAAGGAAAAGGCGGCAGCAGCGGCAAGAACTAGCCGAGAACTGGAAACGGCGCGCCGTGAAGTTGAAGCCACCAACGTACTCAATCAACACCTGATTCAGGAACTCGAAAGCCATAAGACTGCACTAGAAAACCGTACTGGAGATGTTTGCCCGGCCCTTAGAAAAGTTGATGAAGAGTCTAATGCAGATTCATATAAAACTGAAATAGAAAAGATTAAAGGGCGTCAACAACTACAAAGCCTGCCGACATTAGTAGCGCATATTAAAAATTATGCCGGCTACGAGGGTGGCAATAAGGAACGCTTATTTTACAAGGATGACGACATACGAGCATTCTTGGCCGGTATGGCAGTAAGCCGTCTTATCATTCTTCAGGGCATGTCCGGAACAGGTAAGTCAAGTTTGCCGCGTGCTGTAGCGGAATCCATTTCTGGATTCAACAAATTGATCCCTGTAGAATCTTCCTGGCGTGACCGCAATGAACTTTTAGGATATTATAACGATTTCAATAAAAAGTTCAATGCCAAGACTTTTACCATTGAACTATACCGTAGCGGCAAGGAAATTTGCGCAGAAATTCCAACATTTATGGTGCTGGACGAAATGAACTTGGCACGTATAGAATACTATTTCTCCGATTTTCTAGCAGTCCTTCAAAAACCAAATAGCGACGACTGGATTATTGAACTTGTAGCATCAGATATGCGAACGCTCCCCATGTCCCTTTCAAAAGAGATTAAGGACAAAATAAAGATAGAAGACAAGGACGCCTACGACATTTGGCTGCGTATAGAGAAAAGCAGAGCTGGCGATGTCAGCGCAACCGTGAGTGACGAAGAAAAACAAAAGATTAGCGCCATCCTTGAAAAGGAACACTGCCTTATTGGAGCGGAGGACTTGATAGATGGTAGAAAAATCCGCGTCCCTGAAAATGTATGGTTCGTTGGCACAGCAAATAAAGACGAATCCACCTTCGAAATAAGTGACAAGGTTTATGACCGTGCTCAAGTTATAGTATTGAACGATCGTGGTGAACCAGAAGAAAAATACAAGCCTACCACAAAGCAATTTATTTCTGTGGATAAATTACAGGACATGTTTACAAAAGCTAAGAAAGATTTAGGCAAGAAAAACGAAGATGAGATTGAAAATAGGCTAAAGGAACTCGAAGATGTTTTAAAGGAATACTTTGGAGTAGCCTTTGGCAATAGAATTTACAATCAGGCAAAAGACTTTACCGCTGTATTTATGGCAGCTGGCGGCACCCTTGAAAATGCTTTAGATTATCAGATTTCAACAAAAATATGGCGAAAGGTTGAATCTTGCGACAAAGAAAGAAATGCGTTTGAGGAATTACAGAAAATAGTTGAAGACTATCCGGAAACATCAGAATTGCTTAAGAAAAAACTTGAAGAATTCTCCTAATGCTTGAAGAATACAAAGATTTTGGCATGGCCTTTCTGCGGCATAACCAAAGCCCTATTGCAAGTGTATGCAATGGGGATATTCCACTATACGCAATAGACAACTCTTTGGAAGATGAAAACTGGGGTGAGCTGTTCGAAATATTGCAGGATGCTAAAAGGCCTATCACCAAAATTTGCGAGGCGCCCAAATCTCATTTGAAATCGGTAAATGAGATTCGCCCTATTGATACAGTAAAAAGGGTTGGATACGAATCTATCCCCTATCTTGCATCTCACAGCGAAGACTGGCTAGCCCGTACTGCGACAGGCCTGAAACCGGCACGACTATTTTCTCGTGTAGAAGATGACGATTTTTCAATATACGAAAATCGTGTAACGAAAACCTTGATAGACGTCGTGATCACATATCTTCGTAAAACCGAAAAAAAACTGAATGACGCTGTTGGGCAGCTAGAAGGCATTATCAATAGTGGAGTACAAACTACTGGATTTGGTTTCGATTACCGTTTCCAAATGGCTCTTAGCGAACTTTTGCGAAGTTCAACAGAAAGTGATAAAAGCCGGTCCGAAAAATACAAAAAACTAAAGGAATGCCTAAAGGAAGCCCGAAAACTCTTAAGGTCCTATTTACGGCTTCAACAGTCTTTTTTGTACCGCAAATTAAAAAGAACTAAACGTGTATTCGGCTCTTTGAATGAAACGAATATCTTGTTGATGGATAAAAATTACAAGTATGTTTCTCAACTTTGGAAATACATGCAAAAGACCTTGAAAAAGAATTTGCACCAAACCGAAGTAGAAAATCGCGAAACCTCACAACAAGATGCCGAACGATGGTTTATGCAGTTCTGCAAAACTCTTGCAGGATATGCTGCTAACAATTTAGACTTTATTGAACGAAAAAACTTTCTTTTCCACAAGCAAGACGCCCTACTAGAATACTCTATTTCAGACAATAATGGCTTAATACATTGCGTGTTGCGAGATTCAACCAAGCGAAAAACGCCTATACAAAATGGTCTGAAATGTCCGATTCCAGCAGGAGCCGATTCTGGAAAGTTTTCTTTTGATGGACAATTCTTGTATTGGGAAAATGACATAACCGACGATGACATAGATACATTCTGTAATTTATTCCTACCGAATTTAAAAGGCAAGCCAAAGGAAAAAAATCAAAAAGAACAGCGAGATGCTAAGCACATTCGCGACGAATTAAAGAAAGCCTTGGTTGAAGCAAATATGAAATATGGCAAACCGCCCAAAAGTCATGTTGTCATCAAGCCTGTCATAGTTGAACTAAATACTCAAGACACATTCAATTTCAAAAAAGAGCTTTTAGCTCAAGGTAATAAAATTGCAGAAGAGCATAATGCCGACTATGTAATTATGGCCCTGCCTTTTTGCAATGAAGCCGAACAGCAAATTATTGAATACGCCCATAATGTCAACGATAAAGTCTTGATATTACCCTTAACGATATTTGATATTAATTCTTATCGACGACTACAAAATGTATTACTTCGTCAAATTGGACAAATAAACGGGGATATGCCAGGAATATTTAGCAAGGACGACGGCGTTCATCCCCGCCTTACGCAATGCCCTCATTGTCATCACAAGTATTTGTATTTACACTGCGAAGCAACCGAAGACACACTAGACGAAATGTCGCTTGTAAAAAAAGAAGACTTCTTTCAATGGGATTCTTTGTTCAAATACAAAGACATCGTTTCGATGACCATAGGCAAGAATGGCTTTTTGTCAGTATGCCCTAATTGTGGGAAGACACCATCCACTGATTAATTTCCTTCTGTACATTAGGGTCCTAAATAAGAAAAAATTTCTTATTTAGCGAAATTTTTTTCCAAAATAATTTCACATATCTGCCCAAAAACGGCTTTTCAGCCCCTTTTTCTGATTGGCACGCCTTTTGCAATAGGGATACCAAAACCCTAACAAAAGGAGTTGCTAATGACTAATCCGACAATCCTGAAGATTCTAAGTGACGCCCACAAGGCCTCGTTTATGAACGAACGACTGGTAAAACAGTCGAAAATGTGTGGCTGTTTCAGCTGCGAGAGAGTCTACCCTGCGACCGAGGTCAAGGGGTGGTGCCCCGATGGTGCCGACGCGACGGCGATATGTCCATACTGCGCGGTCGATTCCGTGATTCCGGATGCTTCCGGTTGGCCGTTGACCGCCGAGTTTCTCGCAGTGATGCGCCGTCGCTGGTTTGGGGTGTAGCACCCTTTTATTAACAAGTCTAGCCCATTTGACTGAATGGGCAGTGTACTTCTATTACCCCAAAGGAACAACTATGAAATCAACAACATGCTTTTCCCGAGCTACGGGAACCCCTCTTTCCGTTTACAATACAGAAGCGGAAGCCCAACAATCTGCAGACTACCAGCTCCGAAACAGCAGAAGCCTTTACGCCTACCGTTGCGAACGCTGTGGCCTATGGCACCTCGCCCCTACCGCATCGCGCATCAACGTCTTGCACAACGCCTGCAGTTGCGCCGATAGCTGTGGGCGTCACAAGGACTTATACCTATCGTATGAGGACGCCCTAAAAGCCAAGACAAAGCGGGAATCGGAAGGCGCAGGCCCCCTATATATCTATCCATGCGAGACCCGCTCTGGTTACCATTTAACACACAAGTCGCGCTAGGGGGTAAACGATGTTTTCGATATTCAATTTCGGAAAGCGAAAAAAAGAGCAGGCCCTGCGGGAACGTGAGCAGGCCAAGCGGATTAAGCGCACGGAGCGAAACCTGACCAAGTCTGCGGCCATAAACACTCAGGCGATCGATGTGCTGAACCAATCCATCCTCAATAGCAACGGAATTAAGCAGGGCATTGATGATTTCAACAACCAGGTCGCAGACTTCCAGAAGACCGTTGACGAAAACCGCTCGCTGCAAGTGGAACTGCAACAGCAGCAGAACCGCCTGGCGGGATGGGAAGATGACCTGAAGGATCGCAAGGAGGCCATCCGCAAGAAAGAAATATCAATACACATCAGGAGCGAAAATGTCCGCAAGGATGAACAGCGCGTTGCCATCAAGGATGCCGACCTTGACGCCGAGCGCCAAAACATCAAAGACGAGCGCTCCGCCATGAAGGACAGGGTCGCAAAGGCCGAGAAAGCAGAAAAGGAGTACAATCAGGAAAAGGAAACCTACGAAGAAAAACAGAAAACAGCCGACGCGCTCAAAGATGAATACAAGGCTAAAATAGCGAATCTCGAAACCCGCGAAAAGGAATGTTCCGAAAAGGAATCTTCCATCGCGTCGCGATTGGCCGAAGTGGAGGAAAAGGAAAGAACGTTTGAATCTCGAGAACGCGAAAAGCGAGAAGCGTTCGAAGCCGAGAAGGAGCGCTGGGAAAAGGACCGCTCCGAGATAGAGAACAACCTTAACGAGAAAATCAAGGAATACGACCGAAAATTGGCCGATATGGAAGCCGTATCCGAAACCTTCGACAACATCAAGTATGATGACAGTGAAGACGGGAAAAAGGCGAAGATTGTAGTCAAGGAAACCATCCGCGTCAGCATCAAGGCTCTTGAGGAATCGATACAGAAATTCAAAGAACTTGACGAGAAATATGCAAGCGGAACATTCAAAGGGTTCTCTGTGCCTATTGACGAAATCAATCTTGCCTACGAAGAACTCAAAAGCCAATACGCCGCCATCAAGGAGCATGCCGAATCTTCAGGCCTCGATTTTTCCGTGTGGCTCGGGAAAATAGAGAACTGCGTTCTCGAAGCCGACAAGTACCTGAAATCATTCTTTTTTGCGGAAAGCTACAGGAACATAGTCGAAGGCTTGAGTTATTGCAAGGGTTACGAAGACATCATCACCATCTTGAATAATTACGCAAGCGCATCGGAAGCCCCAGGTGAAGAAGCCTCGGATACATCGGACGGATGGGTAGACCTGTACAAGGTCCTTTACGATGACGAGTATGATGAAGCCACAGACTACACGGAGTTTGACATCAAGCAACTCAAGAGGCAGTACAGGAAGATGGCCAAGATGTTCCATCCGGACAAGGCGACCGAAGATAATCGCGAGGAATACACCGAACGGTTCAAGCAACTGAACGAGGCATGGGATATACTATCCGACGCGGAAAAGAGAGCGACTTACGACAGTACCTACGTCGCATCAAGAGATTCACACAAAACACGGGAGAAATAACCATGGAAAAAGTAGAAACAAAACTCCACCTGCCGGCCCTAAAGAAGCCTAGCGGAAGCCTTGTCGTTAAGAAAGACGACAAGCCTATCAAGACATTCAACATTGCCTCCGTGCAAAAGCAGGGGGCTTTGGGAAACGTCCTCAAGGGAGACTCCATAAAGCAGAAAATGCAGAAGGAACAGCAGGCGCACAAGGGGCTTGACATGGTGCTGATGGGCGATTTAACGGGATCTATGTCCGCCTACCACGCAATATTGAAACGTAAGTTTACCGAAATATGCACGACGCTTTTCCAACTCATCCCCAACCTGCGCATAGGCATCATCTTTTACCTGGATCACGGGAGCGGAGACCCCTACATCACGAAAGTCCAGCCGTTAACGGTCAATGTCGAACAGTTGCAGTCGTTTATCTTGGGTACGCCCGATGGATACGGCGGTGATGAAGACGAAGCAGTGGAAGACGCACTTCACGACGCACTCGAAATGAACTGGAGTGAAATCAACACGCATTCCGTTGTCCTTTTCGGCGATGCCCGGCCGCACGAAGTTAGCGAATGCCCTTACCAGCACGACTATTTCAAAATCACCGAGTCGCTTTTCAAGAAGCAGGTCACCATAAACACGGTATACTGCTCGGCAGGCTGCGATTACCGCCGCCAATCTACGCTCTACGAAGTAGAAATCGGCAATTTCAGTCGCCGCGTTTCTCGACTTGGCAATCCTGAATTTTTCTCTTGGATAGCGAACGTCACGGGAGGTATAGCCATCGGTGTTGAGCAAATTGACGACATTGTCGACATCATCAAGGGCATGGCGGCAAAGGACGCGGGCAAGATTGAAGAACTAGAAAAGGAAGAACTGAAGATTACCTTGCGTCCAATCCCGGCGTTGGTCCATATCAAGGAGCAGGCGAAACTTATTGAGCACAAGAAGAAATTGCTTGGCTACAAGTAATGTTTTGCTCCCCGGGCCAGGCTCCGCCAGACTGGAATCGGCAAGGACTACTAGCGCAGCGGTCCTGTTGCCCGGGGAGTCCGTTGACACCCTACCCTTCTTCAACTATCTTTCCAAAAAAAATTTCTAGGGGACTTTTATGCAGTTAATCAGAACTTCTTTTAACCTGCGTAGTGACATGCCGTGGGACGAGCTGTACCGCGAATGCATATACGCTTGGCTCGGCAGCAGCAAGGACAAACGCGGCAATCGCTATTACGAGCACCTATTCCGCAAGCTACCCAGGGATATCGACTTCGACGAGAATCCTTCCGGCAAGTTCGAGTTCGCGGGCGACAAACTGGAATACAACTCCTTCTCGTGGAAACTCTGCGACTACATCGGGTTCACGTTCACCACCAAGGACGCCGTGTCCGGCCGCATCTGGAAAACGCAGATTGCCATCAAGAGGACGGAGGAGCACGCATTCTGCTTCGTCTCGCTGGACTGCGACCTCGGGCGTGACAAGCGGCCGCCGCGAATTGCACGCCCGCGCGTCATAGAACTGCTGCTCACGAACTTCCAGGATGGCGACGGCGCCATCGACGAGATAAAGCGGCAGGCGCATATCCTGGAGCCGAGCGAGATCGACCGTGCTAAAAACGCGCTGACCGGCGGGCTACGCAACGTGCTGCCCATCGTTTACCTGAGCTGTTCGGCAAAGACCCACGCGCTCATGCCGAGCAAGGTGGCCGAAAGCCTGTTCGGCGTCGCGCACGTATTCGCAGAGCAGAACCCCATGCTGAGGGACCGTCTCGCGCAGGAATTTACAGACAAACGAATACCGCAGGGTGGCGAGATCGGCATCTGCTACACGGGCCAGCCCATTACCATATTCAACCGTTTCGACGTGGTGGACTGGGCCGAGAATCCCGAGACGCTGGTGCAGGACATATTCCTCAAGATTCTCAAGGCGAATCTCTCGCTCAAGTTCAACTTCACGTGGGACGACCTGCTCGCGGCACGCGAAGACTACGAGAACGAACTTGTCGAGCGCGAACGTGTCGAGAAGCTGAATACCATAAACGAGATGCGCGAGGAATGGCTGCAGGCGCGGCAGGCCCGCGTGGACATGTCGTGCCTTGTCGAGAAGCTGATGAACGACCTCGAGCGCGTTACGGCGGAACGCGACCAGTACAAGGACGAGCACGCGAAATACGATTCGCTCAAGCGAAAGTACGACAACTGCCTGGACGAGCGCAACACCTGGGAAAGCCTCGCCGTGGAAGCGGACGAAAAGCGCGAGAAGGCGGAAGAGGAACTGCGCGATGCAAGGGAACAGCTGCACCAGGCGTCTACAAAATCGGATGCGCTCAGGCAGAACCTGAATTCAAAGAACGTCAAGGGAGTCCGTTACCTGCCGCTCGTACTCCCGCCCGAAAGCGAGATGTACCCGAACGAATACATGTGCCAGCTGGTGCGCATACTGACGCTCGCCCTACCGAACGTGCCCACTACGGACAAGTCGCCAAGGGTACGAACAAAGTCATTTATCGAGGATATCCTCGCGGCCAACGCGGATGCGGTCCGTACCTTCAACGAGTACGACGCGAAAAAACGCGAGCTCGAAATGGCGGCGCGGCAGGAAGGCGTCCAGAGCAAGGACGGCATGAGGGTGGCGAAGTTCTTCAATATGGAAATCATCAAGAAGGGCAACAACCACGGGAAAATCCGGTTCATCAACGATGCTCAGGAAAGGTTCCTCGGGACGGAGGCGTCTTCGGGCAGCGACAGCGCCCACGGCGGCAAGAACGAGGCGAGCGACGTGACGAAAGCGATGCTGTGGTAGCGAATCTTGCCGCAGGCGAACCGCGCGCAGTTTACTGTGTGCGGTTACTGTGTGCAGTTACTGTGTGTGGTTTATCGTTTATCGCCCGCCGGCCACAAAGTGCAAAACCCACATGTCGGCGTCGGTGCCTACGCGCACGGGCGGTCCCCAGCAATCCACGCCGGCGCTCACGAGCCAGCGTACGCCATCGAGCACGCCCTCGCCGAATGCGAGCCTCCACACGAAATTGATGACGATGTTCCCGGGGAAGAACTGCCCGTTGTGCGTGTGTCCCGAGAGCGCGTAGTCGGGCAGGCGTCCGGAATATTCCGGCTCGATTCCCTTCGGCTGGTGATCCAGCAGGATCCACGGGCGCGTGGTATCGCGCGGGGCGATAGTCGAAAGCGGCAGGCGGTCGATGTCGCGGTGGCGCGCCACCTGGAAGTCGGTACGGCCCGTAAAGCACGCGGGCCCGATGCAGGCGCTAGAATCGTCGAGCATCACGAACCCGACCTTGCGCATCCACGAATCGGGATCGGAACCGGGCCGTTCCTGCATTCCCTCGTGATTCCCGTTGATGGCGACGGCGGCGATTTTCGCCTTCGAGGTCAGCGTTTTGAACAAACTATCATAACCCCATTCGTCCAGCTTCGGCATCGGCACGTCGGCAAGGTCGCCGCCGAAAAGCAGGTAGTCGGGCGCGAGGGAATCCACGTGGGCTATCATGCGCTCGAGTTTCGCGCGGTCAAACAGCGGGTCCACATGAATGTCGCTGAAAAATACGGCAGTGAAGGCGCGATTTCCCACAACCGCGACAGCTTCCGGTTTCGCGAGGGTGTCAGATGCATCGCCTGCCTGGGGCTCCGCAAAGTAGCGCACGGGCAGTTCCACGCGGGTTTCTATTAGTTTGTATTCACTATTGTGCGGAACGCCGTAAAGGAACAGGCCCGCGGTAAGCGCGACGGTAAATGCGAGCAGCCCGCGGCTCACGCGCATAAGCATGCCCGCCTCCATCGGGGCGCGCCTCACGATTCTCCGCACCACCCTGAAAATGCCCCACGGGATATAAACGAGCAACGCCTGGCACAGCCATACCGAAGTAAACGCCACCACGGCACTACCCGCGAGCGTATCGCGGAACGACATGCCTGCAAAAATCGCGACAAGCACCCCGAGCGCAACCAGCTTGCCCTTCTTGCCCGGGGCGACAGCACTCACGTTTATGTATATAAGGGCGAGGCCCGCGAGAAGGATAAACAGGAATATGAACATGGTTAAAATATAAAAAACAAGTCAAACGTAGACTTTTTATTACATAAATAATGTTGACATCTTGTTTAATAGAATATTTTTGCGCAAATATGTAGACTTTTAAAGCAAAAATATGTTGACTACGATTCTCAATTAATATATATTACTGCGTATAAACCTCGGAAAGGGAGCCGTTTATGTTTGGTATGGGATCACGCTTCGGCGTGCGTGCTATGTTCGGGCGTGTTGGCCTTGGGCTTGCGTTTGGAGTGTCGGTTTCCTTCGCGGCCGACTGGTATGCGAAGGATAATTTGCAACCCGGTCACGACCCGAGCATGGTACGGTTCGAGGACGGCTACGCCCTCATGAGCACCAACAACAATCTGCAGCTCTGGACATCCGAAGACGCATACACCTGGAAGGACCACAAGTCGACCGTGAGCGCCATTCCGCAGTGGGCCTACACCTATGCTCCGGGCACCGAAGGCATCTGGGCTCCCGACGTATTCTACATGAACGGCGAGTACCGCGTGTATTACTGCGTGTCCGTCTTTGGCAAGCGTTCTTCGGCAATCGGCTACCAGTCCACAAAGTCCATTATGCCGGGCACATCGGGCTACGGCTGGACCGACCACGGCCACGTTTTCCACACGACGACTAGCGACAAGTACAATGCCATCGATGCCGACGTTGTGCGTGACACCGAGGGCAATTACTGGATGGCTTTCGGTTCGTTCGGGTTGGGCATTCAGCTGATTAAGTTAGATGCAACGACAGGCTACCAGGCGAGCGACGACAAGACGGTCTACAACATTGCGCGCCGTACCAGCAGCGCGAGCGGCGGCGCCGAAGAAGGCCCGAGCCTTATCGAGCATGGCGGGCAGTATTTCCTGTTCACCGCATGGGACAAGTGCTGCATGCAGGGCCCGGATATCGAGCAGACCACCTACAAGACGGCTTACGGTCGTGCAGACAAAGTAACCGGACCGTACAAGGACCGCGCGGGTTACACTATGGCGAACGGCGGCGGCACGATTCTTTTGGAACGCTACGGGCGCTATGTGGGCCCGGGCGGCGGCGAGGCCTTCCAGGACCTGAACCGCGTGCGATTTGTGCACCACTACTACGATTTGAACGGAGACAAGTTCAATCACATTCATATACGTGATGTCGTGTTTACCGAGGATAACTGGGCTGAGATGGGACAGCCCTTCCTCGGGCGTTATTTGAGTGCCGAAGTCGAGCATGGCGTGCTGACCCGCGCTGTTTCGGGCGACCTCGCGATTACCCGCAGCAATACGGCCTCGAACGGGGAATACCTCGCGTACGTGAATACCGAGGGCTCCAAGATTCGCCTGCCGATGAACATTATGCAGGCGGGCGACTACCTGCTGCGTTACCGCTACGCGAACGGTGGCGATGCGGCCGCGACGCACAAGGTGACGGTGAATGGCAAGTCGCAGACGGTGGCGCTTCCGCCTACGGGTTCCTGGGGCACTTTCCCCGAAAAGTCCGTGGTGATGGTGCCTGCAAAACTCAAGCGCGGTGGCAACTTCATCGAACTGGAACCTTCGCCGAACGGAAATTTTGCGGAACTGGACCGCATCGACTTCTTGCGCATTATCCGCGATACGATTCCCGCGAACGGCTTTGACAACGGCATCCGCGTGCGTCTCACGAAGGACGACGAGTTCGCCATCAAGGACGGCGGCTATGCGATTTTCGAGAACGTGGTGCTGGATTCGCTCAAGGATATCGGAGACGTTTTCCTTCAGGTGAAAAATGCTTCGTCGGGTAAGATCGTGATTCGCGACGGCAAGAAGGACGGGACCGCGCTTTTCACATGTGACCTGTCAAATAGGTCTCTCATGGGTGGCGGCTGGTCTGCGGCGAAATGCTCGGGCGACATGGGCCTGCGCGGCATCAAGGACCTGTACCTGACGGCATCGGGAATTTCCGGCGAGGCGATTCTCGGGAATCTCATCTTTGAGCCGATGCAGGTTGTCTGCAACCAAGCACCGTGTGGCGACCCGGTTTCCAGCTCCAGCGAGCCTTCAACCAGCTCAGGGACCGCTGAACCGCAGTCTAGTTCCAGCAGCGGAACGACCGCGATTGGCCCGCGTGCTATGCACCACGATATGCAGGTGCCCGCCCGCAAGGCCTACCGCGACCTCAAGGGCCGTAGCTTTGACAAGCAAATCCCGTACCGGGTGATGTTCTAAGGGGTGATTTTTGGCAACCGCAACTCCATGGAAATTGACTTCTTGCTTTCCAATGAGAGTCCGGTCAATTTCAAGAAGCGGGTGGGCGAGTCTTTGGAGGTTTAACCTTCGCTCATAAAGAGCCCCTATAAGATTTAAAACCTAATTTAGTTAGGTTTTGTATTTTTTTGCTTAAAAAAGAGGTAGTTCCACAGATACTTCTTTTTGAACGTTGTTGATACAGTAAGTGATTGTGATATGCACTGTTATCGAAATTTTAGCCTCTATATAAATCTCCTTTATTGTCATGTCGGCTTTATCTAAAGGAATTACGTAGTGTTCTTCCGGTGCGACAGAGATATTTTTTACCGAATCGATTATGTCGCACATTTTCTTGATTTTTTCAGACTCATTTTTGTTGTATGATTCAACATAATCTATCGACAATGATACGTTATCGAAAGAATAAAATTTGTTTTGATTCTCTATAACAAGATTTAGAATTTTCATGCCATCGGCTGTAAAATAAGCGCGCACCTGTTCTGGAGATATTTGCTCTTTTAAGTAGGAAACAATGTTTCTTTGCGCTTTAACCATTTCTTCTTGATATTTCTTCGTTTCTTCCTGGTTGGAGTCACATTCAATTTGGTCGATAAGTTCTTTCACTTCTTCAACATCTTCTCTGAGAGAACGAACGACTCCTATTAGAGAATTGAAACTTTCATTTTGACTATTTTTAATTTCTTCAAGTTTGTCTGCTTGCTCTCTATTGCTACGATATATCCAACTGATTTCAGTTACGCAAAGTGCAACAAAGGCGATTAATAGCGTTAGAAGTAATAGTAGCACAATTACTATTACAACTCCGTTAGCCGTTATAAAAGAGATTATGCTTGATTGTTCCATTTTTTACTCCTCGAATCCGCAGATTCCGAAATACTTGTCAAAGAAACTTTTTACGTTTTCCTCGGCTCATAAAGAGTCCCTATAAGACCTGCTTTCTGAATATACCATATTTTATGCGGGTTCGCAAGCGGTTGGACGCTGAAAAAAAGTAAAACAGGGGGATTACCTAGATGCAAAGGCGCTTTCCATAAAGGACTGCTCGTTTCGGGAAATCCCGTTCTTTGTTGCAATTTTACGCCAGTTTGTGCAGACGATTTTTTTCATTTCGGTAATGGTCGCCTTTGCTTTTGCCGCAGGTATTCCGTAAAGTTCGCAAACATCCTGGGCGAGTTCCAATGATAGTGTGGAATCGTTGTCAGAAATATTCAGCGAGAGGAATTCCCCGTACGGATTCGGGTTTACATCGAACAGGGGCGAAAGCGTCCACCCTTTTTCGGACAAGAGAAAACCGTGGTTACGCAAGTGGTCGTCGGTGTTGGATACGAGAATGTTGAATACAATCCGTTTCCAGAGTTCAAGAAGGTCCTTTTTGGGCGCTGCTCCGGCAGACTTGATGAAGGAGGCGATTTCGGTGTATCCGCAGTCATCGTCCCCGTCAGTGTGGCCGAGCAGGGCCATAGCCGACGTGAAGTGGATTCTCCGACCGGACTCTCGGTCAAATCTTTTTACGAGAAAAGTGGAACCGTATCGCGAAAATTTTTCAAGGCGACTTTCCGAAACGTTCAATCCGCACATTTCCGCAAGTTCATAGACCGTTTTTTCCCAAGCGCCGCAGTTTATCTTGTCGTTCTTGGAAGGAAACTTTGCTATCCAAAGGCTGCCATCCGGTGCAATGACGTTTGCTTTAGGGCGTGCGCCCCCTAACGAGGAACCCGGCGCAATTAGCATCTGTAGCCATTTGTCCGAGTGCGTGGTGTCGCTTTCGAATGCGGCTACGGCGTCGTTTAGTTTGCGGAGGGCGACCCACGGAGGGGCTGCCATGTCGGAATCGTCCGAAAGGAAGGGGCCGTCCTCGTTCGCTTTGAACCGCAAAGCTCCCATGCGGGACATGTCGTGAACGCCGAGCAGGTAGTCGCTTTCCGTGAGTTTTCGGGGCTTTCTCGATTCGGACCGGGCGATTATGGATTCCCGCCGGTCCATGAGCGTGCGTCCCCACCGGTCGGGGCACGAATCTTCGAATATGCCGAAAAGTTCCTTGCCGACAGGAACGAACTGCCGACCCTTGAAAAGGGACAGGTCCGGGTCCAGCATAAAGCTACCGGAGTGCTTTAGCCATTCGTTGTCGTACTCGAATGAACAGACTTCTTTGCCTCTTGCGCCTTCCACAAAGAGCGTGCCGATGCGCGTGGGGGCTGCGCGCAGCCAGTTCTCGTAAACCAAAATCTGCTTCACTTGCCCTCCGGGTGATATTTCTTCAGGAGTTCGATGTCGTGGAGTTTTTGTCCGAGTTCGTCGTCTGCGGCGACCTTGAGAAGGTCGGTGTCCATGCCGCTTATGGCGTGGAGTACTGCTGCGTAAATGCCGATGGCCACTGCCGCGGAACCTTTTTCCACCGCCCATACCGATGCTCGGCTGACGCCCGCCCTTTCGGCAGCAAGCGCGACAGAAATTTTACGACGCATGCGAGCCAGACGGATTTGCTCTCCCATCTGTTCAAGAATTTTACCTGTTTTCGGTAGTAGAGTTACGCTTTTCTTACCCATAATGTCAATAAATATATATTGTTTTTCTTGATTTGTCAATAAATATTGACAAATGGGACAGTTTTGAAGAATGGAGGGGCTGAAATTTGAGTTTTGAACGAGTTTCTATCTCCGCTCATAAAGAGCCCCTATAAGATGAAAAAGGCCGCCAGGTGGCGACCAGTTCAGTAAAAAAAATATTCGAGAATTTAAGCGAAAGCCGACTGCAAAACCTTCCTTGCCACCGCCTGGTAAGGCATGCCGAGTTCAGCGGCCTTTGCTTTCATCTTTTCGACCGTTTCGTCATCAAGTCGAAGCGACACCATCCTCATGCGCTTGCGGCCAGAAGACAACGCAGCCTTCGCCTTTGCAGCGAGTTCTGCCATACGTTCGTCATCGATACCCACGGTTTCGTCGAGTTCGCGCTCGACATCTTCCAGCTCATCTTTTGTCAAGTGGTTTTCAACCACGACATGGCCCGCCGCCATCAGGCCGGCCTTGAGTTCTTCTTTTGTCATGTTTCGCCTCCGTGTGACCGTCTCACGGTGACCACCGTGTACATGTCCGATTCAACGATAAGAGTCCACGAAACTCCATCCACGACTCCGATCAGTTTGTATCGGCCGTCGTTCGCCGTTTCGATGCGATATGCCGAGTTAAGGAATTTCCCGAGCATTTCGGGAGTAAAACCTCTTTCAAGCATCCTGTCGAGCGCATGTTCCGTGATGTTCATGACCTTAATATATAAACATATTGCTCATTTGTCAATACATTTTTGTAAAAATGTCAAAAAAAAAGACCTCCAAATTGCGGCCTTGGGTGAGTTAATCAATCTAATTTGTAATCAGGCTTTTTCCACGGTATAAGTTTTACCTCGTCTCGTAAAGAGCCCTTATAAGATACAGAAAAAAGCCGCCGGGGCGACCTTTTGAAGGATTTTTTATTCAATAATTCCAAACATACATAATAACGAAAAAAGGACAAGCAACGTATAAAAAACAATAAAAAGTTTATAAACATTAGGATTTTCTTTTAAAGTAACTCGCGGTCCTTTCAATTTGATTTCTTTGGTGAAAAGCGCCTCCACCAATAGAAAAATTGACAAAAGAAATAAAAATAGCGAGTACATTTATTTTGTTTTACCTCGGCTCATAAAGAGCCCCTATAAGACTAAGGCATTCATTAATTTTCGTTATCAAAAGGCCATGAAAACAACAAAGGTTTTTTATGGACAATTCTGTTAAAGAAAACTTCCATCCATGTCGCAACGCAAATGCTTGGAGACAACATAAGAACATTTGTATAGTTACAAAGTTCGTCTGAGCCTCTAATTATAGATGGCAAAACAACAAAAACTAATAGAGACAAAGGTATCCCCAAAGAACTCCAAAAAAGATATCCACTTAATGATGTTGCCAAACCAAACAATTTAGCAAGAACAAAAATAATAATCGCAACAAACAAGCAAGCAACCCATTCTTTTTCGGTTTCAATGCATAAAGCAATAAGAATACCTAAGTTCTCTAATGAGAAAAAGATTGTGAAAAAAATTTCCTTTCTCATGTTTTACCTCGGCTCATAAAGAGCCCCTATAAGACTGGAACACCCTGTTCACGGCGGTGGGCGGTTCATCGGTCGCCGGTACAAAACTCAAGTCCACGTCCGGGTGGAATAGTAATGGCAATGGCACGGATGCCTTCTCGTTCTCGGCATTGCCTGCTGGTGGCAGCAACGACTGGGGCGATTTCAACTTCGAGGGCTTCAACGCGTACTTCTGGTTTTACCTCGGCTCATAAAGAGCCCCTATAAGACCTTTTTCGAGCTGGGCCACCGGACGGGGCGGCCACCTTCGCGGAAGTTCTGCTTGACGCTCTTTGCCACAAGGTTGCCGATAGCCGCCATGGCGGGCTTCAGGTCGCTTGCCGTCCGCTTCGCGATATCGATAATTTCGTTGAATTTATCGATTTTTACGTCTGCGTTGATAAAATCTGCCATGGGGTTGCAATTCCTTGAAAAAAGTGGTATATTGTCCTAAAAGAGGTTAATCATGATTACGGTTGACAAAGAAACAAGAAAGTTCGAGTTTTACAAGAAGCGTGAAGGGGATAAAATCTGGTGGGTTGAGTATTTTGGAATCTGTGGTCTTCAGGCGGTGTCTTTCGACAAAAAAAAGATATTGCACATTTTTGGAGACTATCCAAAAAAATTTTCAAAAGAAGAAAAGGCTTTGTTTGATAAAGAAAATCCATCATGGAAAGAATTGCTCGGCGGTTAAATAAATACATCATTTTTTAGTGTTGAAAAATCCAATAAGCTCCCTAAATTTTTGGGAGTCTTTTAATTTTTCAACATCTATTAAGCAGTCAAACGATTCAGTTCTACTATTTTTTGTACCGAATCGATCATAGAGTTTAAGTTTTACCTCGGCTCATAAAGAGCCCCTATAAGACTTAGGAGTGATCCAAATGAAGAAAGTCGTTTGTTTGCACAATGTTTATCACGATGGGCGTTTTATTTCCGCCGGGACCGACGTGGGCCTTCCCGACGATGTTGCCCGTAATTGGGTAGAACGTGGCCTTGCAAAGTTTGTGGGTGAAGAAACGCCCGTGAATCCGCCTTCCGTTCCGCCCGTTGAAAAGCCCGAAGTCAAGCCGGAAGAAAAGGCAGTTGTAGAATTTGTAAAAGATGAAACGCCCGTTTCTCCGAACGAAAATGCAGCGGCAACCCCGGTCACGGCTATCGAAGAAACGCCCGTGGCGGTTGATGATACCCCAAAGCGTGGCCGTCCCCCGAAGAAGAAGCACGGGGGCAAACGGAAATGATTGGCTTTAAGGAACAGGTCCGAAAGGATGTGAAAGGCGTGTTTATCAATTTCGCAGAATTTGCGGATTGGCACAACTTGAGTTTTACCTCGGCTCATAAAGAGCCCCTATAAGACGAAAAACGTCTGCATACACAGAAAGGGTACAGAAAAGTGTTGCATTTTCGGCGGTTTTTGTGTATATTTATTTATGGAACAACGAAGCGGAGGATAAGATTATGCGCGACGATCTAAGTGTAGAAGAAAAGGCGTTCCTGCTCCTTTTGTCTGTATTCTTGAAATACGGGCTCCCTCTTTTTCTTGTCCTTGCAGCTACAGGATATTTTGACAGATAACAGCAAACCCCGCAAAAGCGGGGTTTTGTATTTTTACTTTTCGTCGTCTTTCTTGAAACCTGCTCCATTTTTCATGTAGTTCAGCCCTTGAGTTTTACCTCGGCTCATAAAGAGCCCCTATAAGACTCCACCCCGGCGTTACCGTTCGGGGCATCCTGCGTAAATTCGTTGCCGTACATCTCGAGCCACTTCTCGTCCAGCTGCTCCTGCGTCGGGGACGT
>NZ_FQWR01000034.1:0-20485 GCF_900129735.1 Fibrobacter sp. UWCM
CGCCCGAACGTCCTCGACATCATCCTGAACAAGCAGGTGAACCTCATCATCAACACGCCGTGGGCAAAGCGCGACGCCATCAAGGACGAAAGCGCCATCCGCAAGGCCGCCATCAAGTACAAGGTTCCTTACATCACCACGCTCGCCGGTGCCTACAACACCGTCAAGGGCATCGCCGCTGCAAGGAACGGACATGGCGCTGTGAAGAGCCTGCAGGAGTATCACGCAAGCATCGAAGAAATCTAGTAGTGAGTCATCCTGAGCGAAGTTCGCAAGGTCGCTGAGCTTGCCGAAGCGCCAAAGCGAACAAAGTCGAAGGATCCAGAACATTCAAAGGACTGCAGCGATGCAGTCCTTTTTGAGTATACAGGGGAAAGCCTTCCCCTCGCTTCTGCTTCGCCAGGCTAAAGGCTGTATAAAGGTTGGTGAGCCTGTCGAACCATCCGCTACCCCTTCTAGCGGGTGCTCAGCCGCCGCACCCGCAACGCCCGGGCTTGTGCTGGTATTCGGAAAAGTGCGGCTAATTTGAAAAAGTAAAGTATTATTTTACCAATGTTGTTCGTAAAGATGTTTTTTTGAAAAGAAATTGCTTAAAACGGCGTTGTTTATGAATTTGATGTAAAATTATTTTCACCAACAACATCTTTTTTACTTTGTTCCATTTCTTATTGTATATTACATTATAGTTTCTAAAAGGTGAGAAAAATATGACATACCCAGTTCCTTACACATGGTTTATTTCCGGTAGAATTACCTACCTTAACGGAAATCCCTTCACCACCGGAATTATAAAGGCGTTTCATGTTTGTAATGGAACGTGGAGCTATTTGGGCGAGTCTGGGTTCAATGAAGATGGTTCGTATCAAATTACCTATTCAAGTGCCAATTTCCAGAATGGTAATCCAACAATCCAGCACCCGGATGTCAAAATACAGGTGTTTGACTATCAGGGGAACATAATTTGGGAATCAAAGAATATCATGGCTTTTGAAAGCCAACAGACTTTCTCTTTTATAATTGACCAAGAGCAAGAGAGCGGCTCTGGGCAGTCTGGAGCGCAGAATCCTGGTGGCGGTGACAATCCGGGCGGTGACGACAACCCGGGTGGCGGTGATAATCCGGGTGGAGAAACCGTACCGCAAGAAATATGGAAAGTTGTGGGGACAGTCGCATACGATAACGGGCAACTTTTAACAACCGGAATCGTTAAAGCCTTTGATTATTATGACGATTTTGACCACTATTTGGGCGGGGCTGTCCTTAGATTTGACGGTGCCTTTGAAATCTCATATGCAAAAGATTCGTTCCTAACAGATGATCCGGATCGAATTGCGCCTAATCTAGTTCTTTGTATATATGATTCAACGGGAAAAATAATACATCGTTTCAATGTGGATCACGTACCAACAAAGGATGAACATGTATCCATTGTTGTTTCGCAAACGGTTCCTATAACCGTTGATAATTATAAGGTATATGGTCGTGTGGTGAACCATTCTGGTCGTCCGTTAAAGGATGTTTTTGTCAAGGCGGTCTGCCTTGACTTCACGAATACGAGTTTTTCATATCGTACATTAAATTCCGTGCCTGCAATAACGGATGAAAATGGTTGTTATGAAATAGTCTATTCTCCCTCATGTCTGCCGCGTTATCTCCAGGAGCCGAGTCCCGATAATCCGAAGGATAAAATTTCCCTTTTTGCAAAATTCTATTTAAAGGAAGATGAAAATTCGTCAGTTCCAGTGGACTCTTGCCCCAAATGGAATTATTCGAACTTGGTTCTTGATGCCTCGCGTCGTCAAGAAATAAATTTTACGATAGATTCTTTATCACTTTCGTCGTCTTCAAAATTTGATGATTTAGATAAAGTTCTGAAAGTATATTTAAAGGCGATAATACACGAGACTGCGTATGATAAAGAGGAAAAAGCGATTTCCTCGTATGGAGAAAAAATACATTTATTTATTGATTTCTCGTACAAAAATCTTTTCCCTGGTTTTAGGGAAAATGTAAATCGGGAAGATGCTTTTTCTTATTTCAGGGCCTATGAACTAGTTTATCGTACGCTGAATCCATCTAATGAACAGTTAGATGATGGAACATACTTTGAATATGCATCCTGTTTGTTTGCTTTGTGCAAAAAGGGATATGATAGTATTTCCAAACTTCAGTCCGCTAATCGTCAGAACATACAGGATTGTCTGCTAGAGGCGATAACGCAGTCATTGATTGCGTCTGAAACGGATATTCCCGAATTCATAGAATTTTGGGAAGGCTTACAGGGATTTCGTGAATCCCCCAACGTGGAGAAGGTCAATTTAGATACCCGAGATCTTCTTGATTTGTGGGAAAAACCAGTAGCTCAATCGGATTCCGATGATACCCCATCGAGTACAGAAAGTAAGATTGATATATTGCTAAAGCAATATTACGATTCAGAGGCAGATGTGGAATCATTTTTAGAAGATGTTAAGTCTTCTGATTTAGGAATTTCATTGAGCGATGAAGAACAAGCAAAATTAAAGTTGGTTTTTGACCTAAAAGATTTTTTTGAAAATTTCTCTGATGGGATCAGCGAAACTTACAAAACCATCGTTCGCACAGCAGCACAATTATCTGAAAACATCGATTCAGATGAAGAACCGATAGAACCATCATTAAAGGTTTTGCTCTATCTTACTGAGGAACAGTGGTATGACTTGGTTGAAGATATTTCGTCAAGTTACTTAGGAAGATGCGATGAAAATAAGCTTGCGTTGCCGGTAAGTTTCCCTGGGACGACTGCCGAAGAGCAGAAATCCTTGTATAAGATAAAATTGCAAAAACTGATTGTGTCGTGGCTTCCGCAAGATGCTCTTCTTTTGAAAATGTCCATAATGGAAGAGCCTGAAGAACCGGAAGAAATCGAAGAACCCGAAGAAACGGGAACACCGGAAGAAACAGGAGAGCCCGAAAACCTTGAGGATCCTGAAGATCCCGAAGAATCTAATAGCTCGGAAGGAACTGGTGATTCTGAAGTATTTGATTATGCGAAATGGAATAAAGTCGCAAAATTCTTGACATCCGAAAAATGGAAGAATTTTTCGCTGGACAAGGATTTTCTAGATGAATATATCGAAAAGAACTCGTTAACCTTTGACGAGGATGAAACTGGTTTTTCCATTAATGACATAAAGACGTTGCAACGTTTGTATCGACTGACGACAGATTTTGATTCTATTATCTATCTGCTCAGAAATGGCTTTACATCAGCGTATCAGATTGCCCAAAGTTCGGAAGGAACTTTTGTTGCAAAACACCATGTAGGTCTCGGCACGATGAAAAATGCCAGACAGATTTATTGTTTGGCAGCGCAGTACACGTCCGAAGTGTCCTTGCAGATGGCAAAATATTATGGTTCCCTTACAGAACAGGGGACATCTTTCCCGGCTACTCCAAGAGGAATGTCCGCTTCTCCGTCAGAGAATTCAAACCGCAGTGGACAGAGCAATGTGGCTCCAAATAGGATTAAGCAACCCGTAATAGCAAATTGGAAAAACCTATTCGGAGTGCTAAACAGAAATGCCGCCTTGAAGGGACAATCTGTTTTGAGCCCTTCTGCCTATCTCATGGATTTGCTGGATTTCTTGAAAGAAGATGGGTATGACATTTTACACAAACGTCGCCCTGACATATGGAATCTTTTGTTAAGTAAGGAAAATGCCGAAAGTTCATTACCAACAATCGACATTGTTGTTGAGTTGCTCGAATTCTTAGCTGCGCAGAGATCTCTAAGAGGGCTGAAATATAATACCAGCTCTAACAAGAGTGATGCAGCCTTACGCGCAGAGCCCGAATTTGCAGGTGAATTGGACGGCGCTTATGCCGCGTTGGTCAGTTCTCCTTATCCTATGGACTTGCCGAGAAATTTTCATGCGGAAAAGATGACGGCGTTGCTGAAGAACGTCTCACTTTCTGTGAATGATTTGATTCAAGCTCTAAAGACTCCTACCAATGAATATTATTACACAACATTGAGGCTGTCACCCGAACTGATTAAATCGATGCAGTTGACGGGTACACCTGGACAGGATATATTCCATGTCTATGAACTGTGGGGATTGAAGGAATCTGAACCTGAGATCCTTTGCCCCGACAAGGCGACTGTAGTCTCTGGCTCATGGGATGAGGTTCTTTCTAACGCATCGATTTTCTTAAGCCGTTCTGGCTTGTCCATGAAGGAATTTCAAGAAATCTTGTTGTTCCCGATATTTAAAGGCGATGGCGTGTATCTTTCCCGAGTTAACAACACGTATCAGTTGGGAGATATAAGTGCCTTCCGTATAGAGGGAATTTCGGATATGTTTGCCCGAAAGATTTCCCGGTTTGTTCGTCTAAAGCGCTTGCTTGGATGGAACAACGAAGATGTTTCGCTTGTTTTCGATTTGGAGCTTAAAGATATTGACCGTGTCGCGCACTTAAAGACGCTTACTTCCGCCTCTGTTCGTGAAATATTGACATGGGTGGGCGACATGTCTGATGAATACTTCGACTGTGTGTTCCCTGCTCCTGCCGAAAGCAAGAAAAAGAAGGATGATAGTGGAAATTCGACAGAACCGCCCGATAACCAGAACGATGTAAGCGAAGATAAGAAAAAGGAAGAGTTCCGGTGCAAACTACTTGAAAGGGCTTCTGTTTCTCTAGGTGTAAACCAGACTGACCTGTTGTATGCTTTGCAATTTGAAAATGCTTCCTTCTCGGATGGTTTAAGCGACGATGATTTAAAAGAAAATCTAAAGGTGCTGTATCGGATATCTACGTTTGCAAAACGCCTTGGGATTTCTGTGCAGAAATACGAAATGTTAAGGTTCCTGCTGGGTGCAGGTCCTGCAAAAGACTGGAATCTTGCAAATCTTACAGACTGTTTCCAGAAAATCACGGATATCCTAAATTCTCCTTTGGATGAAGATAGCCTTATTTACTTGGCGATGCCGCTTTCCCCTGTTGTGGCAAAGAACGCAGATACGTTTGTTGACACTTTAAAGGAAGCTTTGGATAAACTGTGGGAAACGGCCAAGTCCGAAAAGTTGGAGGAAATTGGGCGTGATTTCCCTGATATAGAGGCGACGCAGGAATCAAGGAAGGCTTTCTACGAATGGCTTGAAGAAGAAATAAGCAGTTTTGCAAGTTCATGGGATGTGCAAACCAATCCTTCAGAAGTAATCGATATATGTGAGGGAGAGCAAAATAAAGCATCGAATGCCTTAAAGTTTATTGAAGAGAGCCACCTTGACAAGATAAAGGTTTGGTTGCTTAGTTTGTTGGGCAGTGATTATAGTGAAGAAATCGACAAACTGTTTACGACAGAAAGCCTAGACGGCAATGTATGGGCGCTAAATATTGCTTGCGTTATGGCCTATGCGAAAGCAGCCAAGAATGAAATCCTTGAAAAGTTGACCTCCGAGTTCGGGATTAATCGTGCCATCTGTGAAGAGTTCCTCAAGATTGTCCTTGAGACGGCTGAGCAGGCACCTTCAAAAACCGTTTTCACAGAATGGCTTGTAACTCTGCACCGTGAAACGAACGATGACGGAATCAAGGCGTATGCCTTGATGTCTAAATTGGCGTTGATTTACGGTTATACGAAGATGACTGATTATAGCGGAATCGGATTGGCTGGTTTGAGTTCGTTTGATAAACAGGAAAAACCATTCCCATTGAATTCCGTTTCTGCCACTGAAGAAGAATGGGATTGGAAAAATTATCCTGCTGATGAAAATTTGTTTGAAGACGCAAGTCCGTTGTCAGAGCCTCTGTGCAAATTGATTCTCTGTTTTGATGTTTCCAAATGCTTCGGTTCCTCTTGGATTTATGACAAATTGTTGTCTGACAATTTGCCAGATGAAAAGTTGACGATTAACTTCCTTATGAAAAAATGGAATGTAAACGAAAGGCAACTGAAGGAGATTTTGGAAATCAATGTTTATGCAGATATTGCAGCGCCCAGCTTGTCAGATCCAGAAACCTGGATGCAACTTTGCCGTTATAGGAAGGTTTACAAGAAGGCCCCCATTGATATGGCGACTCTGCAGATATTGATTGCAGACGATACCTATGGCGCGGTTAATATTGGCACATATCGCGAAGCTGTCACGAAACTGAACAATGCGATGCACGACTTGCGCACAGCAAGCGAATGGCAGGATTTCATTACCCCAGTAAGTGATGCGCTGCGCAAATCAAGGCGGGACGCTCTTGTAAATTATATTTGTTTCTGTTCTCAGGATTCGAAAGGTAAAGGAAGGTTCTATCCTCAAAAGTTCTTTGACGCCAACGACATCTATTCCTATTACTTGATAGATGTCGAGATGGAGCCGGACATGGGAGTCTCAAGGACGAGACAGGCTCTAAACTCTATTCAGCAGTTCGTAAGCCGTGTAGAACTCGGTCTTGAAGGTTCCTTCGTTTTGACCGAAGATCAGCGCAAGAATTGGGAATGGATGCGCAATTATCGTGTTTGGGAAGCAAACCGCAAGGTGTTCCTTTACGCGGAAAACTGGATTGAATCTGATTTAAGAGACGATAAGAGTCCGTTCTTCAAGGAACTTGAAGACGAAATCCGCCAGGTGGGAGATGATCCCAAGGCGATGCATACCGCTTTGGGTAATTACCTTGAGAAAATGTACGAATCCTCCGGTGTCGAAATTCTCGGGGCGTGCAAAGAAAATGGCGGTGGCGACGGCATCCTCTATACACTACATGTCGTCGGTAGGACTAGAGGAGAACCGCACCGTTTCTTTATTCGCAAGTACAAAGCCAAGGCTCTGTATTCTGGTGAATGGGAACCGTGGGAATCTCTAGATTTAGACATCAAGGCCGAAGTGGTCCTTCCTGTTTTGATGAATCAGAGACTCTACCTTATGTGGCCATCATTTATTGTTAACAAAAAAGAAGATGGCGCAGAGTCTGATGGCCCAGTAGAAATAACGCACCAGGTCGAAATTCGTATGAACTGGTCCTACTACAATGGCCGCAAGTGGAGTACCATCAAAACGACAAAGAATGTACTTTTTGACAAGTACGAAAGTGAAAAAATGATTTATCTGGAAGATGGTGAAAAAATAGATTACCGTTATCATTTCCAGGTAGAATCCGGCTCGTCGGAATTCGTTCAGGTCAATGTGTTCCGTACATACTATGAAGATATTTCGGAAAATGCCAAATTACCAGTCCATGTTACCAATGATGTCATCAAGGAAGGCCAGAAAGTCATTGTTAAACGTGATAAAAACCAACAATATATTCAAGAAACAGGGTCCATCCAAGTATGGGTCGATGGAAGGGATGCTGCATACACCGCTTCGACGGTCAATCCTAGAAATGTCAATGATTTCCCTCCAGGCAAGTGCTATCTAGAGAGAAATTGTTGGGTCGAAAGGGACAAACATGTCTGCGGATATGACGGGCTTGCTTTCTCGGTGGGTAACCAAATTCTGGAAAATACGCCGGGGCTTTTCCGAGTGCTGCCGATTAATTTCGCTTTCTACTCAGGCGAAGATTTGCCCTTCTTCTACATGGACAGCCAGCATTCCTTCCTGGTACACAAGGTGCCTGGAGTAAATTCAACAAAGTACCAGTTCGATTTGATATCGCATCCGTTGGTTTCTGAATTCTACAAACGATATCGTGATGGCGGTAACGAGTCGCTCTTTATGAGGGAAACCCAGGCGTTGCCTGTTTCGGACAGCTATTACTATTCCTATTCTTACTACAACTATTACTTTAGCGTTTATCTGGGATACTACATCGCCGGAGACTGGGAGGCTTGGGATCTGGGGCAGTCGTTGTTCTCGCTCAACTACAAGCCTTCGGCAAAGGCAATCGCTCGTCCCTTCCCGTTCCCGATGATTGATTTCTCGTTCGGAACGTCCAATGCCATTTACAACTGGGAGCTGTTCTTCCATGTTCCCATGCTTCTCGCCGACAAAATGTTCCAAGAACAGAACTACGAAGAGGCTTTGAAGTGGTATAGGATGATTTTTGATCCTAGATTGGATTTAAGCGAATACGAAATTACGAGACGGTGGTCAAGAAATTTGCCAAATGGTTCCAGGTTCTGGAGATTCTTGCCGTTCTTTGCCAACAGGAATGCAAACGACTCCATTTTGGAAACGATCAGCAAGCCGAAAAAGTATGATTTGCTTCCGAATGTGATTTCGCTGCAGAGTCTTGTAGACAAGTGGAAACGAGACCCATTCAACCCTCACTTGATTGCCCGTTACCGCATGGCTGCCTACCAAAAATATGTCGTCATGAAGTATCTGGACAATTTGATTGCATGGGCGGACGAACTGTTTACGCAAGATACAATGGAAAGCGTCAATGAGGCAATCCAGTTGTACATCCTCGCTGCAGAAGTCCTTGGTCCCCGTAATATAGAGGCCTCGGATTGCTGCGAAATAGCAAATATGAGCGTAACTGAGTTCCTTAAAAAGAAGAAGGGGGCGATTGCGAATGTCTATGCGAATATAGAAGATTCGCTGGTTACGACAAGAACTGAAGAGCGTGAAACTCAACAAAGCAAGCCTACCGATAAGAACAATACGCTGACGAACGTATTCTCGTCTATATTCTATTTCAGCATTCCGAGAAACGATAAACTTCTTGGCTACTGGGATACTGTTGCTGACAGGCTTTATAAAATACGTAACAGTTTGAATATCGATGGCGTGAAGAGGACTCTTGCCCTTTATGAACCGCCTATTGATCCAGCTTTGCTTGTAAAGGCTAGAGCTGCAGGCGTGTCGATTGCGGATGCGTTGTCAGAAAGCTCTGCGCCACTTCCGCTGTACAGGTTCCAGGTGATGATTCAGAAGGCTCTCGATGTGACGCATGAATTGCAGTCTCTTTCGGGTACATTCCTTTCTGTGTTGGAAAAGAACGATTCTGAGACGCTGTCGCTGATGCGCACCCGTCACGAACAGGAAATTCTTACCCTGTCCAGGGAATTGAAGGATTTCCAGGTAAAGGATCTAAACACTCAGTTGGAATCCTTGGAGAAAAACCGGGAAACAACTGCAATCCGGCATGAATTCTACAAGAATATCAAGAAGATTTCGGACAAGGAAAATGAGGCTTTGTTGTTGCAAGATGTCGCCATGATTTCTGATACGGCGGCTTCGGCTTTGAACATTGCCGCTTCTGCTACATCGGCGGTTCCCGAATTCTACACTGGTGGACTTGTGAATGCATGGGGTGGACCTGTAATTTTCACACATGTTACAGGCGGTTCCAAAATTTCCTCGGGTATGGGAAGCATTGCATCCTCGATGCAAATTGCGGCCAGCATCGTCCGGCATCAGGCAAACCGTATCCAAACTATGGCCGGCTATGAACGCCGCTATGAAGAATGGAAACTTCAAGAAAGACTTGCTGCAAAGGAACTCGAGAATATCGACAAGCAAATCATCGCCTTGAAGATTAGAATCGAAATGACCGAAAAGGAAATTTCGAACATGGAACGCCAGATCGAGCAAATGGATGAAGTCTATGAGTTCATGACCGAACGCTTTACCAACCAGGAACTCTATTCTTGGATGGTGACACAACTTGGCCAACTTCATTCTTCATTCTTCAAATTGGCCGTCAAACTTGCCAAACGTGCCGAAGTGTGTTACCGGTTCGAATTGGGACTTAGTGATTCCGATTTTATCAAGAACAATTACTGGGATGGTCTTCGTAAGGGGCTTCTCGCCGGTGATCGCCTGTTGTTCGACTTGAGGACGATGGAATCTGCGTATCATGAAAAGAACAAGCGCGAACTGGAAATCAACCGTGCAGTACCGCTTTCCCTTATCGATGCAGATGCCTTAATTAAGCTTCGAACGGATGGAAACTGTCAATTCAATTTGCCAGAAGTTCTTTTCGACCTGGACTTCCCGGGACAGACATATCGCCGCATTCGTGGTGTTCGTTTGGAAATACACTGTAATGCCTCTTCGGGACAGGGCGTCAACGCCAAGTTGAGCCTGCTGAGCAATAGAATCCGTAAGAAACCCTTAGCAGAGAGATATGACGAGGCCGGAGATTACCTGGATAGCCGTATAGGAATCACGACGATTGCTTCTAGTCAGGCAGAAGCTTATGCTGGCGTATTCAATTTTGATTTCCGCGATGAACGGTATCTCCCATTTGAAGGTGCTGGCGTTGATTCGACATGGAGACTGGAATTGCCTTCAGATTTCAGGCAGTTTGACTACGAATCTATCTCTGACGTCATTTTGCATGTAAGCTATACAGCAAGAAATGGTTCTCCTATAGCAAATGATGCAAAAAAGGCCATTGCTGAAGATTGGGGCTCTAAAACAACTCTAATCAATCTCAGTGCGATTGATTCCGGAGCGTTGGAGCGATTGCGCAACGGGGATGAGGTTTCGATAAACTTCATAAAGGAACATTTCCCTGCCATCGCAAGATCTGAGGGTGTTCTTACGAGACTGTCAGTTTATTGTCGGTTCAAAGAAGGCTTGGAAGCAGAGTTGAAGTTAAATACTCAGTCTAGCACCATTAGTGGAATCAAATCGCCGGAATTTAGTATGGATGAGAAACAAATGGAGCTGTGGGCTGATTCTTCGAATTCCATTCGCATAGCTGATGGATATTCTATCGCAGTCAAAGTTGACGATGATTCTACACCTGCAATCATTGAAGACCTGGTATTCGTGCATGAATATTCGCTTATTCCTAACGTTAACAAGGGAGACTTGTAATGGGAAAGAAAATCCTTTTTTGGCCGGATGTTTATAAAGAACAAGGGCATTGGCTCCCGACTTTTGTCTGGGCTAGGGACCTCATTAATAAGGGACATCAAGTTTCCTATATGGGAATTCCGGATTGCCATGCTCTTGTCAAATCATTCGATGAAAGCATACCATACTATGAAATTTTCAATAAGCTGTATCCCTTGGGATATACGGATTATAGCCACACGACGCCTCAAGGACGATGGCAACCGGACCATCTGTTAAATATAATGAATGGCGGACTTGGCCGTATTTTTAGGGGTCGCAACAAGCCGGATGTACTTGTTTCCGGGTATTTTACGTCCTTGGAAAGTCTAGCCATTCATCGCATATATGGCGTAAAGGTAGTCATCACTACGACATATCTAAGGCATCCAGAAAATGACCCTGCGATGCGAGCCATTCAAAATATGACTGCATATTTGGATCCGGTAAGGAAAGATATTATTACCTCTCCATGTTTAGAGGATTATAAAATTGACGGCAAGATTTTTAATTTAAGGAAAGACACTGTATTAGACGAATTTGTAAAGCCGTTGACAACTTTCCATGAGTTGATTCCGTGTCCAAAAGAATTTGACTATCCGCATTATGAACACGGTCCGTTAGTTCATTATGTAGAGCCTTGTATGACACCATTTTTAAATGACCAAACAAATGGTTCAGAAATTGACTGGCAGGGTCTTTTGTATGGTGATCAAACGAAAAAAGTCATCTTTGCGACGGCTGGCTCTCAAACTCTTGATTATGGTAAGAAAGCTGAGCACATGTTTGATGAACTTATCAGGATGATGGATGCTCCACAAATGAAGGATTGCCATCTTCTGCTTTCTGTCGGCGAAAAACTTCTGCGCACAAAAAATTGGGAAAAAACAAAAGATAAGAATATTACGGTAGTCGGTTGGGCTCCTCAACGCCTCATTTTGTCTTCTCCAAATATATATTGTGCACTTATACATGGTGGATTGGCGACAATCAAGGAGTGTATTTATTATGGCGTTCCCTTTGTCATTGCTCCTATGGGCAAGGACCAGATGGATAATGCCCTCCGTCTACGGGAAAACGGAATTGACAATATGGTTGATGTTGAAAACAGCGTAGCAGACTGTTATTTATACAGCATAAACAAGGTAAAAACGGATTTCCGCATTAAGAAAAACATGGGAAAAATGCATAAGATATTCCAACAATCCGAGTCTCAAAGAACCGGAGCCCAAATAATTGAGTCGGTGGCGGATTCTACGAATTAGCAGGGCGTTATATAGCGTATGGCGGAACAGCAGAAAGGTAGCGAGTCGAAGGATAGTCAGGACAAGTCGTGGTTCCTGAGCGGTCCCGTGCTGAGCACGGGCCGTGGCGGCGGTGCGTTGCGCGGGACGAAGGGCGAGTTCAACTGCGACGCTCATACCGGCAGCGCGAAACTTTCCATACCTTTGCCGTTCACTCCCGACAGGGAAGGGGTCGTTCCGCCTGTGTCGCTGTCGTACGATTCCGGGAACGGGAACGGTCCGTTCGGCCTCGGCTGGAACCTCGGCTGCCCGCGCATAGAGCGTTCCACTTCACGCAGGCTCCCGCTGTACATGGATTCCGAGGACTCGGACGTGTTTACGCTCTCCGGTGCCGACCTGGTCTGCATCGCCGAGGAAAAACGCGGAGCGACAACGGTACGCCATTACCGCCTGCAGTCCGAATCGCAGTTCTTCCGCATCGAATTCAGGAAGGAATCAAGCGGTGAAACAAGCTTCTGCGTATTCGGTTCCGACGGGAGCCAGTCCACATATGGCGACTCTGCGGAATCGCGCATCGAGGACCCGCAATATCCCGGACATGTGTTTGCCTACCTGGTTAGCCGCAGCGAGGATGCGCTCGGCAATGTCGTGCGCTACCGCTACTGCGGGGACGGCGCGAACCGCCATCTGCTACAGGTGCTCTACGGAAACAAGGTCCCGGGTACGACTTCCCCGTCGCCGGACGATTTCCATCTCGGTCTCGTGTTTGCTTATGCGGAACGTAACGACGTCTATGTGAACCGCAAGCCCGGTTTCGACGTGCGCTGCTCGCTCCGGTGCGAGTCCGTGACGTTGTACCACGGCTTCGGTTCTGCCTCGCTCTTTTCTGACGGGAACAGGGTCAGGTCGCTTTCTTTCCGGTACACAGCCGGATGCGGCGGGGTCTCGCTTCTGGAGAAGGTCGTCGAGAGCGGGCACCGTGTACTGGCCGACGGGATTGCGGAATCCGAGAGCCTTCCGCCGATGACGTTCAGCTATTTCCCTTTCGAGCTCGGCAAGGAATGGCGTGAGTTCGACCGTAGCTCGGTTGGAGACATTCCCGGCGGCTTCACGTCCGCCGAATGGGTTGACCTCTACGGCGAGGGCATCGCCGGCCTGCTCATGGACTGCGGCGGCAAATGGTACTTTAAGCACAATCTGGGGAACGGCCGCCTATCTTCCGCTTCGGAAGTGGGCGACAGGCCTGTTCCGGGTACACCTTCCGGCCTTGCCGATGTCGAGGGCGACGGAATCCTCGCGCTTGTCGAGAACGGTGGCGCGAACGCCGGCGCGTCCTTCCTCGACGAATCCGGGAAGTTCGGGCCGCGCAGGAAGTTCGGGAGTGTTCCGTGGATTGACTGGGAAAAATCCAACATAAAGTTCATGGATTTGGACGGCGACGGACGTAGCGAAGTCGTCGTCGCCGAGGACGGCAGGATACGCGTGTATCTCTCCGGCGGCGTGAAGGGATACGAGAATGCCATCTATAGGTATTTTACCGAACCGGGCGAGAAGCCCGTGCTTGTCTCGAAGTCTCCCGACGAGGCGGTGTTCGCCGCCGACATGACGGGCGACGGTCTCGCCGACCTCGTGCGTGTCCGGTTCTCGCAGGTATGCTACTGGCCTAACTACGGCCACGGACGCTTTGGTTCGGCAATTTATATGGACAACGCGCCTGTTTTGGGCGGCTTCAAGGATTTCAATCCCGCGAACCTGATTGTTGCGGACATTGATGGTTCAGGGACTACGGACCTGCTCTACCGTGAGGGCGACCATCTCCATATCTACCGCAACTGTCTCGGGAAATCGTTCGAGTTTGTCGATACGATTTCGCTTCCTGGCAAGGGCGGGACGGTGAAATCTGCGGACGTTCTTGGAAAAGGGCTTTCTACCATCGTGTTCGGCTCCCCGCTGTTTGCGGACGCGTCCGCGTCGCCGCGGTACCTGCCTGTGCAGGGCGGGCATACCAACGTCATGTCCGGCTATTCGAACGGGACGGGTGCACAAGTCGATATCGAATACACGCCGAGTACGGCCTATTACCTCAAGGACAAACTGTCCGGGAACCCGTGGACTACGAAATTGCCGTACGTCGTTCAGTGTGTCTCCAAGGTCGTGTCGAGGGATCTCGTCACGGGCTGGGACCGCACCGAGACCTACGCCTACCGCGACGGCTATCACGACCCGGATTTCCGCGAGTTCAGGGGCTTCGGCTCCGTAGTGCTGCGCGAGCACGAGTGCGGCACCGACCCGGAAACCGACCAGGATATTCGCGAGACAAGGACGGACTTTTATCTGGGCAGGTCGTCAGATAGGCCCGCACTGGATTGCGCCCAGGCGATGACTACCCGCCAGTGGCAGGAAGGCTGCCGCTCGTTCCAGGGGATGCCGAGAAGCCGCAAGGTCCTGTCCGTCAACAGGGACGGGACGGAAACCAGGGAATATTCCACGACGACGTGGACTTACCGGGCAAAATTTATCATGGAAGCCCGCCTTCCGGGCGACCGATTCCGCAACGGATCCTGCTGGCAGTGCATCCAGGAATCCGAGACTGCCTCGTTCCGGGAATCTGCCGACGACACGCCGCGTACGAACGCCTCGTTTACGCTGAATACGGATGCGTACGGGAGGCCGCTCCTCTCGGCCTCGGTCTGGTACGGTCGCGGAGGCTCGAAGCCGGACGGCGTGCCCGATGTCGTGTGGAACGAACAGAAGAAGAACTTTGTGACCTTCACCGAGACCCGCTATACTCAGGATTGCGAACACTCTTCGGGCAAGTTCCGCATGGGCCTACAGGAAAGTACCGTGTCTTATGAGAAGACCGGCCATGTCGCGTCCGACCTGGAAAATGCGCAATCCCTGAACGCGCTGTTTGTGGATGTGACCAAGCCTTATAAGGTCTTGGCCCGCGAAGAAGTTGTCTTTTACGATGACACCCTTTCTGCACCCCGTACCGACGGCACGTGCGGCCTTGCTGGGCTCGTTTACGAACGCTACGGGCTCGCCTTCGAGTCGCAGACCCTATCCACGATATACGGGAACTCCGTGGACGCGAGCGACATGGCCGCGGCGGGGTATGTCCTCCGCGATGGCGACTGGTACCGCAAATCGGGCAGGAACGTCTATGCGCAGGATGCCGCGTCGAACTTCTATCGGCCCTGCGGGATCGAGGACGCCTTCGGGAACCTCGCTTCCGTCGCCTACGACGCGCATTCATGGCTCGCGGAGTCCGTCACGGACGCCGTGGGGAACACCGTCTCCGCCGACAACGATTACCGTTACATGTCTCCTCGGATGGTCACGGACGCGAACGGCAACAGGACCGCGGTGGACTGGACGCCCCTCGGGCTGGTATCGAAGGTCGCCCTGATGGGCAAGGAGGGGCTTTCGGAAGGCGACACGCTCGACAGCCCCACCGAGGAGTTTATATACGATTTCGACTGCTTCGAAACATCTTCTACGCCAATCCACGTGCGCACCCGCCGCCGCGAGGTGCACGGATCGTCCACTTGCAGGTGGCTGGAGTCCGTCGAGTATTCGGACGGTGCGGGCCGCGTCGTGCTCGCCAAGGCTGTCGCGGAACCCGGCAAGTACAAGGCCGTAGAGAACGGCACCGTCGTCGAGAAGGACAGCGGGACGGACGTCCGCTGGGTCGGTTCCGGCCGCACCATCTACAACAACGCGGGAAATCCCGTCAAGCAGTACGAGCCGTATTTCAGCGGGACGGACGCCTACGAGAGCGAACCCGCCATCGTCGAGACCGGGGTCACGCCCGTGCTGCACTACGACGCGCTCGACAGGCTCGTGCGCACGGATTTGCCGGACGGGACGTTCAGCAGGGCGGAATTTGCCACGTGGGAACAGAGGAACTTCGACCAGGACGACACCGTGCTGGAAAGCGGCTGGTACGCGGACAGGAACTCGCCGGACCCGACAGGGAACGAGCCTGCAAATCCTGAAAAGAGGGCCGCATGGCTCGCCGCGAAACACGCGGACACTCCTTCCGTGGAGTACCTGGACGCGCAGGGACGCCCGTTCTACAGCGTCGCGGACAACGGGACGCTGGGCAGGTACGCCACGCTCACGGTGTTCGACGTTTTGGGCAATCCCCTTTCCGTGACGGACGCCCGCGGCAACGTGGTGATGGCCTACGCCTACAACTCGCTCTCCGTGGCCTGCAAGACGGATAGCATGGACGCCGGTGAACGCAGGACGCTTCTTGCCGTGGACGGCCAGCCCGCACTGGGCTTTGACGCGAGGAACTATCGTCTGCGCAGCGTGTACGACGCCTTGAGACGGCCCGTGGAACAGTGGCTGGGCGAGAATGGCGGCACGGAGAAGCTCGTCGGCAGGACTGTCTATGGCGAATCTGCGCCGAATCCCGAAGTCAGTAATTTGCGCGGAATGGCGTGGAAATCCTACGACCAGAGCGGGCTTGTCGAGAACGCCGCCTACGATTTCAAGGGCAACCTGCTGGAGAGCGCAAGGCGTTTCGCGAGGACCTACGACGCGACCATAGACTGGAACATCGCTGACCCGGACTCGCTGCTGGAATCGGAAACGTTCACGACGGTCACTGCCTACGACGCGCTGAACCGCGCGATAAGCATCAGGACCCCGCACAACGTGGACATCCCCGCGAGCGAGATACTGCCGAGCTACAACGAAGCCTCGCTGCTCGAGAAGGTCGACGTGAAGCTGCGCGGGGCCACCACCGCCACGAACTTCGTCCGGAACATCGACTACGACGCGAAGGGCCAGCGCGAACGGATCCAGTACGGCAACGGCTCTACGACGGGATACACATACGACGAGAAGACGTTTCGCCTGAAACGGCTCCTGACAACCCGCAACAACGGGGCGGACGTCTTGCAGGACCTCAACTACACCTACGACGCCGCGGGCAATGTCACGCAAATTGACGACAACGCTCAGCAGACGATATTCTTCAACGGAAGCGTCGTCAGCCCGAGCCAGAAGTTCGAATACGATGCCCTCTACAGGCTGGTAAAGGCCACCGGCCGCGAGCACGCCTCCGTGAACGCGGACAGCGAACCGGAGGCGGAAGGCTACAACGCCGCCCAGATAAGCCCGCAGGACGGCACCGCCATGCGGAACTACGCCCGCGAATGGGAATACGACAGCGTCGGGAACATCCTGTCCATAATCCACAATGCCAACGGCAACGCATGGACACGCACGAACGCCTACGCCGCGGACAGCAACCGCCTCAACAGTACCGCAGTCGGGCAGACCGCGGCGAGCTTCGCCTACAACGCTCACGGTTCCATGACGTCCATGCCGCACTTGAGCGCGATGGACTGGGACTTCGCCGAAAAACTTTGCCATGTCACCCGCGGCACGACCGAGGCCTACTACAGCTACGACGGCGGCGGCATCCGCACGAGAAAAGTCGTAGAGAAGAACGGGGTCGTAGAGACGAGGCTGTACCTCGGCGGCTTCGAGATATGGCGCAAGTCCGTGAACGGCGTCCTGGATACGGAACGCGAAACGTTGCACGTCATGGACGACCAGAAGCGCATTGCAATAGTCGAAACCTTGACCGTGGAAAACGGGAACCGTGTCGCGGCCCCCGTGCCGGTGCAACGCTACCAGCTCGACAACCATCTTGGTTCCGCGTCTCTCGAACTCGACGCGTCCGCGAACATCATCAGTTACGAGGAATACTACCCCTACGGCGTCACCAGCTACCGAGCGGGCAGGAATGCAAGCGAAGTGAGCCGGAAGCACTACCGCTACACCGGCAAGGAGAAGGACGAGGAAAGTTCCCTTTACTACTGCGAGCAGCGCTACTACGCCGCCCATATATCAAGGTGGGTCTCTACCGATCCCACATGGCTTGCCGACGGCATCAACCTCTACGCCTACGTGCACGGAAACCCCGTAAGCGGCGTGGACCCGAGCGGAACGCAGACCGTTGAAAATGATGAGATTAAACCGGTATTGGATGATGTAAAGGGGAATGAACCGAATATAGGTAAAGTAGAAAAAAAACAGATGATGGAAAGTGAAAATGGTTTTCCAGATGCCGAAGATCAAAATAGAATAGATTTGCAAACGCTTTCTCAAACTGAAAGGGATGCTTTGATTCAAGAGTATATTGATGTGTTGTCTGCAGCGGGGGATGATACACAATGGTTAGAAGAAATGAAGAGTACTGATTTTCAAATAATTAGTACGTCTATTCCTAAAAAAATCAATTCTAATGGTAGAAAATCCGAAAGGGCGATGACTATTGGAAATAATATCCTTTTTAATTCTGGACCAATGGGAAAAAATGATGAGTCTGTACAAATTAATTCTCCAAAAGGAAAGGCTCTGTTACTTCATGAGTTGAGGCATGTGTGGCAATCGAATAACCCTGAGTGGAAAGAAAAGTATGATGTAAAAGACATTGATATAGAAGTAGATGCTTTTGATATGCAGTATAGATTTGAAAAATTGACGGGCGTAGAAAATGAAGGCCGAAAAATATTTGATAATTTAGATGAATTTGCAAGGAAACACGGATATGACTTTGAAAAAACAAGAGAATTAAAAGCTAGAGAGTTGTGGAAAAATCATGGATATGGTAATCCGAAAATGAAATATACAAACCATTATATTCAAGAAAAAAAATAGAGGATAATAAAGTGTTTTTTTTGCTGTTTATATTCTTGACATCATATTGTCTAGCCTCTGACTCCGTTAAGCTCAATGTCGATTCTGTTTTTATGCTATTTGACAAAGCATTGGTGAATTTAGAAGGGTCGGAAGAGTTTTCAGGTGATTATGTAAAAAATCCAGGTTACCTAAAAAATTATCCCAATTCTGATTTTGCGGCAATTGTGGTCAACACACCCCTAGATTCTACACATACAAATATTGAGACAAAGATTTTGTATGTTATAAAAAATAAGGGGACAACAGTTCGTGAAGGAACTCGATTTCAATTAAATGGTTTGGAAAAAACTTATATAGATGGGTTCCTTTTTCATCCAGTCTATATGATAGCAGATTACAAAGAAAATAAATTTGATATCAAAATTTTTTATTCTATGGGCACGACCATTATTACTTCTACAGACGCCTTCTCTTTGGATAGATTTGGCTTATTGGTGCCGATCGAATTTGATTTTGTCCTTGATGTGAGTACAATGTGTGTCAAAGGAGAAAAAGACTATTTTTTGTTCGGGAACATGCCGCTGTTGCATGCATTCTATACGCCTTACTTGAATCCTTCTCGAACCAAATGGCCGTCAATCGAATTATTGAAAGAAAAAGTCAAAAAGCACTTTATGTCGATTGGGAAAAATGAGCAGGATATTCAATTGTTTTATAAAAGACTTTCTCAAAATAGGACGTCGATAAGCAGATCTCCTGTAAATGCTGATTTTGTTTCATTGGGTCGTATTGGAGGGATGAAAGATGTTGAAAAAGATGGAGCATCTTTCTGCGAAATCATAATTTACCCTACTGTTATATTTAGCGATAGTTCGTCTAAATATCAAAACATGTATATCGAGGATAATTACGATATCAACATTATAAAGAAAGGACAGCCACGCGTGATTAAAGCCCGAAAAAGAGGTCCGTGTTATTCAACAACCAAGATGTATCAGTTGAATTATCTTTTCGGCTCATATCAAGGAAAATCCTTGTTACTTGATTCCCTTTTATCGCCATGGGATTTTTTATATGACAAGGGAAAATTAGTTGATTTAAGGATGGGGTTGGCTTATGATGATTTCTTATCTTATTTCATTCCCAGTGAATTGACTCTTGATGATGCGTACTTCATATTTATGGACAGTTCTAAAGACGCTTATACTTCGCAGCAAAAAGAACAAATTGAATCAAGTAAAGAAAAAAGAGCTAAGTATTGTCGAGAAAAGAAAGGATTGAAGGAATAGCTTGTAATTTCTTCCGCACATCGGCAGCTGAATGCCAGCCGCCCTGCCGCGATGGTCCTTTCCGACGTCAAGAGGAAATACAAGGTATGAATTTTGAAGTCCACTTTTCTTCCGCGGCACAGGCAGACATCAATCAAATCTTTGAATATATCAGCATAACGCTTTGTTCACCTATCGCGGCCAAGAATCTAATGGCAAAATTTCTGGAATCGGTAAATACGTTGTCCGATTTTCCCGACGCCTTTGCCTTATGCCAAGATGAGCCTTGGATTTATTGCAGACAAGAAGCGAAGTAGTCATAACGTGCACTTGGAGAAATTTCTGAACGGAATAGGTTATATTTATATGCAACCGCAGGTAGTGTCAAGGGTTTTTCGCAAAAATAGTTTGTTCCAACATCAGATTTAGGCTACATTTCCTTTCTTTCTGCTCTTTTCCAGTTCCCGTTTCAGTTCGTTTTCCTTTTCCTGCTCGTATAGGTGTTTCATGTTCAGGTACCTCTTGGTACCCCATTCCTTCGAAG